>JANOYJ010000273.1:0-5968 GCA_031428815.1 Phyllobacterium sp. | reverse complement strand
CCTTGCCATCCAAACCACCGAAGATCGAGAAATCATAAGCAGAGATCTTAATAAGCGCATGCTGATCTGGCTGTATGAAGGCAACGTCCTTTGGAGAAACACGCGCTTCAACCAATAGTGTTTCCGACGTAGGAACAATTCCCGCGACGACTGATCCCGGCTGGACAAATGCGCCCACGGTATTGATATCCAATGTATTGACGATCCCCTCAACCGGGGATCGAATATCTGTCCGGGCGACGCGGTCACTTGCTCCCCGGATTGTTTCATCAACAAAGGAAAGCTCGGATAGGGATTGTGTGAGTTCGTCCAAGGCCTCCTGTTGCAGCTGCAGTGATAACTCATTTACCTGCAATCCCGCTTCGACGATGGCCCCTTCAATGCGCTTGATTGTTTCTGAAGCCACATTCAGTTGGCCGCGCATCTCTATTTGTTCTCGATTCACTCTAATCAATTGCGTTTTGGCCATGAGATTGCGCTTCACCATTGACGCTACAAGCTTCGCTTCCTCGTCACTGGCTGCAAGGTTTTTTGTCAATCTCTCAATGTTTGAAGTTGCCTCGCTCAACTCATTTTGGCGCTGAACCAATCGGGAAGTCAAAACGGATCGCTTATTGCTGAAATTTTCGCGTCTCGCGATCAGTAACTTTTGTTCATTTTCACATATTTCCGGTGCCGCCTTCGCGATTTCTTTCGGGCAGGTGAAAGGCTCATCTATCAATCCGATCTGCTCTTGTTTGAGACGGGCGATCTTGACCTGCAGGCCTCTGGACTTCGCTTGCTGCTCGCCGAGAGACGAAACTGAGATTGTGTTATTCAGTCTGATAATCAGATCATCCTTATGGACCGCCTGCCCCACTCTCACAGCGATCTCCTGCACAACTCCTGGCTCACTGGCCTGTATTATTTGCGTCTTCGATGCTGGAATGACCCGGCCATCTCCACTCGCTATTTCATCTACTTCGGCGTAGGCGGCCCAAAAAACGAAGCCAATGAGTAAGGCACCAATGATAAAAATAGGAGTGCCGGCATAAAATGACGGGCGATCTTCATTGATGAGCATAATACGCTCCCTTAGACACAATCGCTGAGCAACCAACCAGATATGTCATTGATTGTTCTCTTTCTGCATCGATTGGATAACTTGTTGCTTGGGTCCGTCTGCAACAATCCTTCCCTGTTCTATGACAATCAATCGGTCGACAAGTTCAAGCATGCTGTATCGATGTGTGGAGATGATGATCGTCGTAGTCGCGTCAAATGCATTTTTGAGTTGCTTTATCAGCATGCGCTCGGACGCGAGGTCCATCGAACCGGATGGTTCATCCAAAAAAACGATCTTGGGATTATTTAACATAAGCCGCGCGATAGCGACCATCTGTTTTTGCCCGCCGGACAAATTGTTTCCTCGTTCGCCAACGTTCATGTCGTAGCCACGTGGATGGCGAGATACAAAGTCCTCGACCCCACTTGCCTTGCAGGCTGCAAGTATCTCCTCATCGCTGGCGCTGGGCTTTGCCATTAGCAAATTGTCTTTGATTGTGCCCGAGAACAAATCTCCAGATTGTGCAACAACTCCAACCGCTGAACGCACCTCCGCGGGGTGATATTGTCGAACATCGATACCATCGATCAACAATTCACCGCCCGTCGGAAGAAACAAGCGACCAATAAGTCTGCCAAGGGTCGTCTTTCCAGAACCGATACGCCCTATTATTCCGACCCGCTCGCCCGGACTTACCGAGAAATTTACGCCATTTAGCACAGAGGCTTCTGAACCAGGGTAGGCAAAAGTGACGTTGCGGAATGCCAAGGCACCCGACTTGATGTTTCGATTAACAAATCCAACAGTATCCGGAGCATCCTCCGGTTGGGCCATTATCGTGTTCAATATTCGTAAGGATAGCATGGCTTGCCGGAACCGTGATAATGTTATCGCAATTTGTCCAAGCGGTGCGACGGCGCGTCCCGATAGCATAACGGTGGCAATAATTGCGCCTGTCGAAATGTCACCACTCTCAAACGCGTAAGCACCGGCGACGACGAGGGCGACGGTCACTAATTGCTGAATGAAGTACGTGACATTTGAAGCCGAAGCAGACAGTTGTTTGATTTTCTCCGATGTGTTGGCTGCATTTTTTGAGTGTTCTCTCCATTTTCGAAGCAGATATGCTTCTGCTTGAAGTGACTTTATTGTTTCAACGGTCGAGATTGATTCAATGAGCAACGCTTGGCGTTGCGATGCCTCGTTCATAGATGCGGCGACTCTCTTTCCAATTCGGTGTTGAGCAACCAACCCGACAACAACGCTCGCGAGAAATGCCACTGAAGGAACAACGACAAGCCAGCCGGAAATCAAATAAATGACAAAAAGGAACATGAAAACAAACACAGTATCGATCAGAACACTGATGGTGTTTGACGTGAAGAATTCACGAACAAACTCGTACTGGCTTACACGGCTTGCATATTCTCCTGTCGATAGAGGTCGTGCTGCAAGTGAGGTGTTGAGCACTTTCTCAAACAGAAGGTAGGAAATTTTCAAATCAGCTTGTCGGCCTGCGTGATCGATTAGCGCTGCGCGCGCGGTCTTTAACAGAAGATCGAAGAATATTGCTGCAGTCACGCCAAGCGCCAACACCCAGAGTGTTGACACTGCCTTGTTAGGCAATATCCGATCATACACGTTCATGGTGAATATAGGCGACGCGATTGCGAGAAGGTTGATAAAAACTGCTGCCAGCGCCACTCGGGTATAAGAGCGCCAGTAACCGCCGATTGTTCCGGTCAACCAATGACGTTTCTCGATTTTAGCTGCTTTTCCCACGCTCATATTCTCCGAGGTATTGGCATAAGAAATCGAGTAAGAGACGCCCGATGATATGACGCTGCCCTGAAGTTCAATCCAGGTGATTTTACATTGACCGTTCGGTTGAATGCTTGTCTCGTAGGAAATTCCATCCTGGTTTTCAGCGAGCAAGGCCAATGGCAGTTGCCCGTCCCTGAAAATGATTGCAGGCAGGTCAAAGTTATTTCGAGAAAAATCCTTAGTGGTGAACGATTTGGCCTCTAAACCAATTCGCTCCGCCAAATGACGAATATCATCGATATCAACATTATCGCCGGAAAAGGAGATCCCTGAGAAGAGTACGGTTTCCGCACTTGGCCTTCCCAAGAATGTTGCTACGGCTGAAAAGCTTGATCTAAAAGACTCTATGAACGATCCAAGCTCAGGCTTCTGGTTCACAATTTATCTGCGCCCGCTTCCCACGAAAGTGACGTGACAAATCTATTGTTTCCTGATCGGAGCCAAGAGGTCAAAGGGAAGATCGTTTTTTTGCTCGGATGGCTGACGTGCATAAGTCTCGGTATCCAGCGTTTCCGGTGAGTTAAACTCTTTGCGGGCGTAGGCTTTGGATTGCTTAGCAGGGGTAAGGTTTAGCGTATTTAACAATTGACCCGTCGCCGCTAGCATCCGATACTCGGCGAACAGTGAGGCATATGAAGCCGTGTCAGCGAGCGTCTTCGTGTTGAAGCGCGTATTCTGGGCGTCAAGCACATCAAGCAGTGAGCGTTCGCCGACCTTAAATTGTTCCCTATAGGTGCGAACCAACTGATCGTTTGCTGCGGATTGCTTGCTCAGCGTCGCAGCCAGTTCGGATTGACGAATGCGTCGCTCCCATGAGATCCTGACCGCCTCTTCGATTTCGCGATAGGTTTGATGCAAAACAAGCCGTTGCTCGCTAACCCGGTGAATTTGTTCCTGCTCATTGGCTTTATCAATACCACCGCGATACAGGTTCCACTTCAGAACAACGCGCGCTTGAAGATCATCCGTCCGACCATTTGCGCCATCAATGTCATACCCGGCTCTGGCGCGCCCCTCGGCAACAATTTCAGGGCCAAACTTTGCCCGCGCCGCACGGACTAAGGCATCGGACGCGTCTAAATCGCTTGTCGCCATATGAACGCGCGGATTATTCGTTCGGGCAATTCCAATTGCATCGTCCAAAGAGCGCGGCAGAGCCTTGGCAACAGATCCCGGACGTTGGGCGTTGGTAAGAGGTTTACCTACAGTTTTGAAAAATCCTATTTTGGCAACTTCAAGCTCTTCACTGGCTTCTATTACCCGCGCCTTCGCAGCGAAAAGTCGTTCTTCTGCCTGCTGGCGATCCGCATCCGTCAAAGCGCCCCCTTGAATGCCTGCACGGATGTCACCCAATATTCCTTGATGAACGCCTAAGTTCTTCTTCGCTTCTGACACGATCAAAGCCTGCAGCATGTACTCAAGATATTCTTTAGTAACAGAGAGCGCGATGAATTCGGAGCGTTCCAAAACACGAAAGGAAGCGCCGTCAACACGCGCTGCTTGTCGGTCAAGTTCAGCCCTTCTGGCTCCACTATCGAAAAGCTTCTGTGATATGACAATGCTTGCTTCAGTCGGATAGAGCGCATCATCTTCAATCGTCAACGTTCTGCGCGACGGGTTGTCGAGCCGACGCACGCCAGTTGACCCCTCGAGGTCAATACTGGGAAGATAGAGGCCCTTGGCCTGCCGCAATTCAAATTCAATTGCTTCTCTATTCTCGATTGATTGTCCAATTTCAGGATTGGATTCAAGCGCAACGGAAATCGATTCTTTAAGCGAAATCGCGCCAGCAGTAATCGGCGACAAAACAGTTGCCGTCATCAGCAAAGCAGCAACTTGGAGACGCATGCAGGACTTTCCTATCGACATTTTATAACTCCAGACTCGATAATATCCCGCCTTATGCCAAATATTACCTAAATAAATATATGTTAAAGACTGAACTGGATAGTGATCTCAATGATTATACGTCGATGTGCTGCTATATTTCAATTTGGCACAATAGTTTCTTCGCAAAATGTTGCGTTCTGGCCACATAACCCGAAGGAGAACGGACTTTCGAGAATGCCTTCATCTCAGCTTTCGTTTGTCCGCCTCAGGAAAGCATAAAATGGTATTTTATTTGAATTCGTAACTATGGAGCTGATGAGATGGTTTCCGCAACTTGGCTTGCAATAAAGGACAATCCCGCAAGGAAACTTGAAACCTGCGGGCGCCGGTGCCTCCGACAACAGTAAATTCTCAGAAAGTGTTGGTCATCGGGCCAAAGCTACGATTCGGACCTCCGAATTTGACGATTTGCCGCAAAATATTCAGGGAAAGATTGCATCATCGATCGCGAGAAATCTAGATTTCACAGCTCTATTGACGCCGCAATTGCCAGCAGAAGATACATCAACTCAATCGGAATTTCCGCAAGCATAGTCGATGTAAAAATTACCTTGATTTGAACTTAGTATTAATCATTCTCGCAAATTAACGAGAACTTAATCTGGATGGTCGAACATTGCGCAAAAATGGGGATCACAATGCGCCACCGGATCTTTTTAATTCTATTTCCTGCTTCCCTGTTATTGCTGCTCACCTTGGAGCGTGTGGCGACTTATTTGTTGGGGGTTTTTCCTTCTAGCGCGAATGTGTGGATAGTTTGGCTGGAATTGCGACCTGTCTGGCGCCCGGTGTCGGGGCAGATGGATTATCTGACGGGTGATTCAATGGCGATGCAGGGGGTGATTTTGATGGTCATTGCCGCAAGTCTGTTTTTTGTTTTGACACGCAAAAAGGCCATCGCCTTGCTTTTTCTTGCCAACCATTTTGCGCTTACCGGCACTGCGGTCGCGACGGTATTGACGACGAACGCCTAGAGCGCATCAATTGGTTTTACCAATCCAAGCGCCGGACAATCCGTCTTCACAACGGACCTCTCCATCACGGCGCTTCAGGTCATCATCCTGGCATTTGGCGCATTGGCGTGCATTTACTGCCACTTCGCGTTCATTTCGGACGCCCGCGAAAAGCACGCTTCCTTAGCGGTCCGTCTCACCGGACTTCAACGCGCGTTTTAAGTCCATTCAGACATTTGGACACGGCGTTCTTTCA
>JANOYJ010000272.1:0-4624 GCA_031428815.1 Phyllobacterium sp. | reverse complement strand
GTGGCGGACATTTTGATTGAGTCTTGCCGTAACTATGCATCGAAACCTGCATTCCTCTTGATGGGTAAGACTATTACTTTCGCGCAGGTCGACACAGAATCTGCGGCGCTTGCGGCTTATCTGCAATCCTTGGGGCTCGCCAAGGGCGCGCGTGTGGCGTTGATGATGCCGAATGTTTTGCAATATCCGGTGGCGATCCTTGCGACACTCAGAGCCGGGTACACGGTGGTGAATGTCAACCCGCTCTACACACCGCGCGAATTGGAGCTCCAACTGAATGACAGTGGTGCGGAAACCATTATAATCATTGAAAATTTTGCAACGACTTTGCAAACCGTGTTATCGAAAACAAAGATTAAGAACATTATTGTGACCGGCGTCGGCGATATGCTGGGTCTCAAAGGCAATATCGTCAATTTCGTCTTGCGGCATGTGAAGAAGGTGGTTCCGGCCTATTCGCTGCCGGGTCAGGTACGGTTCAATGCGGCGGTGTCGGCAGGTCGCGGGATGCGTTTGCAGCCGGTTGAGATCGTCGCAAAAGACGTGGCGTTTTTACAGTATACCGGCGGCACGACGGGCGTTTCCAAGGGTGCGACGCTGACGCATTCAAATATTCTGGCGAATATGGCGCAGAATGCGGCTTGGCTCAAACCAGTGACTGATAGGCGCGGCAAGCCGGATGATATGATGTTCATCTGCGCATTGCCGCTGTATCATATTTTCGCGCTGACGGTCTGCATGATGATGGGCATGGAACAGGGCGGCTGCAATTTGCTCATTCCCAACCCCCGCGACATGCCGGGATTTGTGAAAGAATTGCAGAAGGTGAAAATGCATTTCTTTCCGGGGCTTAACACGCTTTTCAACGGGCTCTTGAACAATCCGGATTTCAACAAGCTCGACTTCACCCCGATGCTGCTCACAATGGGCGGCGGCATGGCGGTGCAGAGCGGTGTGGCAGATCGTTGGGAGAAGCTGACGGGGCACGTCATACATGAAGGCTATGGTCTTTCAGAAACCTCGCCGGTGGCTACGGCCAATCCATTTGATGTGCCGAAATTTACCGGGACGATCGGTTTGCCGTTACCTTCGACGGACATTGCCATTCGCGATGATGACGGCAAAGACTTACCCAATGGCGAGGTCGGCGAAATTTGTATTCGCGGGCCGCAGGTTATGGCGGGTTATTGGCAGAGGCCGGATGAAACCGCTAAGGTCATGACTCCAGACGGTTTTTTCAAATCTGGCGATATGGGATTCATGGACCCGAACGGCTATACCAAGATTGTCGACCGCAAGAAAGATATGGTTCTGGTCTCGGGATTTAATGTGTACCCGAACGAAGTCGAAGATGTTGTCTCACAACATCCGGGCGTTCTCGAATGTGCAGTCGTCGGCGTCAAGGACGACAATACCGGCGAGGCGGTGAAGCTGTTCGTGGTCAAGAAAGATCCTAATCTCACCGAAGCGTCGATCATGGACTTTGTCGCGGACAAGCTGACGAACTACAAACGGCCGAAGCATATCGTTTTCCGTACGGATTTGCCGAAGACTAATGTCGGGAAAATTTTGCGGCGAGAGCTTCGCGACGTGAAGTAACTATCTACCGATTTCGGCCAGCCATTGCGGCAGGTTGGCGATAGAGGCCAATACGGCATCGGCTTTGGGTGACAAATCTGCATGACTGGCATTGCCGGTCAACACACCTATCGCCGCGCCCGCGCCGGAAACATGAGCCATTTCAAGGTCATGCAGGTTGTCGCCAATGACGACGACTTCATGCGGTTCGACATTAAACAGCGAGCAGGCGAGATGCACGGGGTCGGCGGCGGGCTTGGGATTGGCGACGCTGTCATAGCCGATAATGGCGGAAAACAGATGGCGTACTCCGAACTTTTGCACTGTCCGCTCCGCCGCTGCTTCCAGATCGTTCGTCACGACAGCGAGCTTGCGTCCTTCACCGTGCAAATGTCTTAAAGTCGCTTCCAAACCCGGAACGGCCACTGCCGCATTGGAACCCTCTTCCACAAAAGAGCGATCAAGACGATCCTTCCAAAAGTCAAATCTATCCCCAAAACTATCCCCGGTCCAAAGCCGGACTATTCCCGTTGTGGTGCCAGCCGCCAATTCCGACCCTGCAATGAAAACGCCGGCCTCAGAATCATAACCACCGATCCGCAAAAGATGCGTGGCTTTGGTCTCGTCGCCCTCTGCGACTTCCAAAGCGAGTCGGTTATAGAGGGTCTTCCAAGTATCGTTGAAATCGACCAGTGTTCCGTCTTTGTCGAAGAGAATGGCTTTGAATTTTGGTTTCGAACAGTTGGTCATTCGTGCCCTGATTAGTAAGATGCTTCGCGTCCGTGTTTGATCGCCAGAATGACGACCTCCCTTTCATCGAACTTATACTTCGCCAAGTAGCCGTAGTTACCGGAATTGATGAAAAGCTCGCGCAGTTCTTCGCCTTTCGTTTCGATGGTGCGCCCCATCTCCGGATAAAGCTGTAGACTTTGAACGGCCTCAATAATGGTGAGGGCCGCTTCTTTAGCAGCCCGTGGATTCTTGGTATGCAAAAAACCACGCAAACGCTTTAAGTCAGCAAGCGCTGCTGCTGAAATTACTAGATGTGGCATTCAGGGGCAGGCTTTTCGTTTTCGTCACCCCAAGTCTGCATCCAAGCGATCACTTCATCGCCCGTCACGTGCAGTCCGGTCGCTTGGTATTCTTCCCAAGCCTCAACCGCATCAAGATTTGCCTTCTCGCGGCTCTCTTCCCGCGCCACATATTGCTCAATTGCTTCCTTCATGACCCAATGCGGGGTTCGCTGACGGGCCGATGCCAGACGCTGGACGCGATCTTTAGTAGCAGGGTCGAGTTTGATGCTGGTGGAGATCGCGGCCATTTGGGTGCTCCTAGGTATTACCTATCTCTACCTTATCATACCCAGCAAGGCAAATCACGAATTGCTTACGCCTCCAATGCGCCCGGTTTTTTCGCGGATGCCGATGGCTTGGTGCCGAGCAGTTTCAAGACGTCTTCGCCGCGCCGGATGAAGCGGTGGCTGCGGCGAGTCAGGATGAAACCGGCTTGCGGGGCGAAGAGGGTGACGGAGCCTTCTGGATCGCCCGGTTCGAAGACGATGGTGGCCAAGGTCTGGCCTTCGACGACCTCATCGCCGGGCTTCACATTGAACAGCAGCATACCGCCGACCGGAGCACGGAGTATTTCGACATTGGCGAGCGGCGTCACGTTTTTCGCGAGTATCTCACCCTTGAGACCGCTCTCGCCTTTGACAACGCCGCGATGTGTCAGGAAACGCATAAGGCCCGACGCGTCGGACTTGGCGAGTTCAGGCGAGACATCGGCAACACCGCGAAACTCAACCGTCGTGACCGCGCGACGCTTCATGTCATAGCGGCCCGGCACATTGGAAATGATTGGATGGGCGCAGGCCTCATCAAACGCGGCGTCGCGCGGGTCGTTCCAAAGTAGAACGCCAGTGCAACCGAGCGCTTCAGTGAGGTCCGCCATGTCGGGCCAAAAGCTTTCATGCAGATAGACGTAGTTTTCGCCTTCGTCGTCGCAATGCAAGTCGAGAATGATCTCATGAGCCAGAGCCATGCGCATCAGTTCCGCTTTGAGACGGCGGTCTTGCGCGACGGGTGCATCCAAGACCGGCAGACCCGAAGTGTCGAAGTCTTTCAGCAAGGCATGGTCGCGGTTGAAGTTGGTGCGGGAGTAGAAATCAAAGCGGCCCAGATGTTGCGAATTGAGATATTGCGACAGGCCGATCGGATTGGCGAATGGCACAATTGTCACTTTGCCCGCCAGACGCCCTTCAGTTTCCGCCTGTTGCAACATAGGAATGAGAAAATGCAGTGCTGCGACGCCGGGCAATTCCGCGCCATGCAGCGCCGCTTGAAGATAGGCAGTCGGTGCTTGCGGGTCATTGCCGTCGAAATGCAGAACTTTCAGCTGCCATTCCTGCCCCGGCGTATCGCCGGGGATGTTCTTGGTTTCTTTGCGCAATCTGCAATCCTACTTTGTCAGAGCCTGAACATGATTCAGTAGACCCGCTGTAGAGGCGTCGCGGTCACCAACGGGTTCCTTGCCCTGCACGACCGGTAAGAGAGCGGTGGCAAGTTCCTTGCCAAGCTCCACCCCCCATTGGTCAAACGCGTTAATGCCGAACAACTGGGCTTCGACAAATACACGATGCTCGTAAAGCGCGACCAGTCGGCCGAACGCAAAAGCATCGAGCTTTTTATGCACCAGTGTCAGCGTCGGGCGGTTGCCCGGAAATACCTTGTGCGGCGCAAGATCATCAATGTCCTTCTTCGACATGCCTTTGGCCTTCAACTGGTCTTTCGCCTCGGCCAGTGTACGGCCCTTCATCAGGGCTTCGGACTGAGCAAGGCAATTGGCGAGCAGGAGCTCATGATGCACGTCAAGGTCTGGCTCAAAGCTCTGTGCCCCGACTATAAACTCCACTGGAATAACATCTGTGCCTTGATGCAGAAGCTGGAAGAAGGCGTGCTGTCCATTGGTGCCGGGCTCACCCCAAACCACGGGACCGGTCGGGCCTGAAGGCTTGTGACCTTTGACGGTTAACTGCTTGCCGTTGGAT
>JANOYJ010000271.1:0-10195 GCA_031428815.1 Phyllobacterium sp. | reverse complement strand
TTTGGCCATTGGGAGCAATCCAACCGATCGAGCCGCAATAGATGTCACGCGGCGCGGTTTCCAGACTGTGAAGGATCTGCATGGCGCTGAGCTTGGGCGCACCGGTGATGGAGCCGCACGGAAAGAGTGCCGCGAAAATATCGCGGATGGAAAGGCCCGGCAGAAGTTTTGCCCGCACGAGACTGACCATTTGATGCAAGGTCTTATAAGTTTCAATCTCGAAGAGCTTGGGCACTGACAATGTGCCGACTTCGCTGATACGGGAAATATCATTACGCAAAAGATCGACAATCATGCGGTTTTCGGATTGGTTTTTCGGATCGTTTTGCAGGAAGCGCTTTTGGGCATTATCAGAGGCGGGGGTTGCCCCTCGCCGCGCTGTGCCTTTCATCGGAAGTGATTCAATCCAACCTTTCTTGTCGACATTGAAAAAAAGTTCCGGCGAGCGGGACAGAATTTTTGTGTCACCGAAATTCACAAAGGCGCTGTGCTTGACGGGTTGACGCGCCGACAGGTCAGAGAAGATTTGAGACGGATCGCCGGACCAATGCGCTTTGATCGGAAAGGTCAAATTGGCTTGATAACAGTCACCTTCGCGCAGATGTTGGTGTACGCGGTCGAAGCGCTTTTCGTATTCATCAGATGACCATTCGGCTTTGGCGTTTTCGAGAATTTTTCGCTCGCTTGGTGCGGCGGGTTCGATGTTACTCTTCCGTTTGGGTGCGTTGAACACACCGACCATGGCTAAGGGTAAGCGTCGGTTTTCAGGCAGGGCGGTTTGGAGTTTTGACTCAAACAGATAGCCTGCCTCGTAGGAAAAGTAGCCGGCAAGCCATTTGCCCACCTGATGTAGTTCTTCAATCTTCCGGAAAAGCGCTTCAAGTTCATCAAGCGTGTCGGCGATCAGGAGCTCGTCCGGTTCGTGAAAGAGAATATCGCGGCGCTCAATGTCATCGCGAAACAGGAGAAAGGGGTTTTCGAGGCTTGGGAGGCTCAAGAAAGTTCCTTATCCAGCGCATCCAATTCGTCGATCATGCCTTCGATGACGGAAAGCCCCTTTGACCAGAATGCCGGGTCCGAGGCGTCAAGGCCGAACGGGGCAAGAAGCTCGGAATGATGTTTGGTGCCCCCTGCTTCCAACATGGCGAAATACTTCTCCTGGAAGCCCTCTGGCTGTTGTTGATAAACCGCGTAGAGCGAATTCACGAGACAGTCTCCAAACGCATAGGCGTAGACATAAAAGGGTGAATGGATGAAATGCGGAATATAGGTCCAGAAATTCTCATAGCCTTCGCTGAATTTGATCGAGGGACCGAGACTCTCAGTCTGCACCGATAGCCAGATTGCCCCAATCTCGTCCGAGGTCAGTTCGCTTTTGCGACGCGCCTCATGCAATTTGCGCTCGAATTGATAAAAGGCGATTTGGCGCACGACTGTATTGATCATGTCCTCGACTTTTTGTGCCAGCATGGCTTTGCGTTCGCGCTTGTCGCTAGTTTTATCGAGCAAAGAGCGAAAAGTCAGCATTTCGCCGAAGACGGAGGCGGTTTCGGCCAAGGTCAGCGGGGTCTGGCTCATCAGTGCGCCTTGTTTCCCAGCCAGCACCTGATGCACACCATGACCAAGCTCGTGGGCCAAGGTCATCACATCGCGCGGCTTTCCCATATAGTTGATGAGTACATAGGGATGCACGGACGGTACAGTTGGATGAGCGAAGGCACCCGGAGACTTTCCCGGGCGCAATGAGGCATCAATCCAGTTTTTGTCAAAAAACTGCTTTGCGGTATCGGCCATCGCGGGCGCGAAACCATGATAAGCACTCAAGACGATGTCGCGGGCCTCGCCCCATGAAATGTCGGCCTTGGGCGCCTCTGGTAAGGGCGCATTTCGATCCCATGTGTTGAGTTGGTCCATGCCCAGCCATTTGGCCTTCATGGCATAGTAGCGATGCGACAGGCGCGGATAGGCGTCTTTAACGGCATCAGAAAGGGCGGTGACAACGGAACCTTCAATGCGGTTGGCAAGGTGACGGCTGTCTGCAATGTCATCGAAATGATGCCAGCGGTCGGAGATTTCCTTGTCCTTGGCGAGCGTATTGGTGATGAGTGTGAAGAGGCGGAGATTTTCGGCAAAAGTTTTCGAAAGCGCGGATGATGCTTTTTTGCGTTTCTCGCCATCGGTGTCTTGCAGGAGATTGAGCGTTGCTTCCAACGCAAGCTGTTCACCGTCCACGTCAAAACGCAGAGCCGTCATCGTCTCGTCGAAGAGGCGATTCCACGCCGCTCGGCCGGCGATGGACTTTTCTAGGAAAAGTTGTTCAATTCTGTCGTCGAGTTGATGCGGCTTGTCTTTGCGAAGATCCTCAATCCACGGGCGGTAAAGCGCCAGAGCGGGATTTTCCCTCATAGCGCGGTCGATCTCGAAAATGTCAACGTCGTTCAGTTCCAGTGCGAAAAACAAAAGATGCGAACCAACTTCGGTCATTTTTTCTTGCGCGTCGCCGTAAAATTTCGCGAGCGTCGTGCTTGATGTATCGGCAAAATACGAGAGCCCGGCAAAAGACATGATCCGCCCGATTAATTCGTCCAAGCGTTCATATTCGTTCAGAATTGCTGCAAGTGCACCGCCATTTTGCTTGGCCGCTTCGCTTGCAAGCCGACCTTTCCAAGCGGTTTCAAGGGCTTTGGATGCCGTCGCAACACGCTCGCAGTCCATGGAAAATTCTGATGCAGTTGTGCCGGTGTAGAGGTCACTCAGGTCCCACACGGGTAAGTTTTTGTCTAAAAAAACATTAGAAATATCTAATGTTGCAGAAAAGCACCTTGATACATTAGCATATGGCTTATATGAGAAAAACATGAATGGCCTGACCCTTGATCGATATCAGTTTATGCAAACCCGGCCACCCTCAGGTTGTATAGGGGGTAACTGAAGGTTTACCTGCTTCGTTGAGACGATCTTTAGCTCTCTGTGGCAGGTTAGGGGAAGACGACAAAGTAGCATATGGAAAAAAATGCCAAGCCGCATCCTAATTGTAGACGACGAACCTGTCCAACGACGGCTGCTTGAATCCAGCGTCGCTCGAATGGGTTTTGAGGTATTGGCCGTCGATAGTGGCCAAGCGGCACTTGCTGTTTTTGAGGACCAAACCTCTCCTGATATAAGTGCTGTCATTCTCGATTTAGTCATGCCTGATTTGGATGGCATGACCGTGCTTTCAAGACTGCGCGGCAAAGGAATTATGGTGCCGGTGATTGTGCAGACTGCGCAAGGCGGCATTGACACTGTTATATCGGCGATGCGCGCCGGCGCATTTGATTTTGTGGTCAAGCCAGTTTCGCCGGAACGACTGCATGTTGCCATCAATAATGCTTTGAGAGTCGATGCGCTTGAAGGAGAGATGAAACGGATCAAGCGGTCAACGGCGGGACTGCTGACTTTCACTGACATTGTCACGCGGAGTCCGTCGATGGAGCGCGTGCTGCGGCTTGGGGAGAAAGCGAGCCAATCGAATATCCCGATCATCATTGAAGGTGAGTCCGGGGTAGGCAAAGAAATCATTGCCCGCGCTATTCAAGGCTCCAGCAAACGTCGCGGCAAGCCATTTATCACTGTCAATTGTGGTGCAATACCGGAGAATCTGGTTGAAAGCGTTCTGTTCGGCCACGAGAAGGGGTCGTTTACGGGCGCTGTCGATAAGCACCTCGGCAAGTTTGTTGAAGCAGATGGCGGCACGCTCTTCCTTGATGAGATCGGCGACTTGCCACTTGATGCTCAAGTGAAGTTGCTTCGTGCGATTCAAGAAGGGGAGGTTGACCCGGTAGGCGGACGGAAATCGGTTAAAGTCGACATCCGGCTGATATCCGCGACGCATAAGAATCTTCTACAGCTTGTTAAAGATGGCAAGTTCCGCGAAGATTTGTATTACCGCCTCAATGTTTTTCCAATTCTCGTTCCACCTCTGCGCGATAGAAAAGACGATATTCCCAACCTCACACGACACTTCATGGCACGTTTTGCGGCAGAAGAGGGACGTAAGAACCTCACGTCAGTGCATGCGCAAACTACCGCAATGCTTCAGGCCTATCCTTGGCCGGGCAATGTCCGGCAACTGGAGAATGCGGTTTTTCGTGCTGTGGTCCTATGCGAATCCAATGAACTCATGCCTTCGGATTTTCCGCAAGTCATGGGGCAAGTAAGCCCGATGGACGCAGCAGTCGCCGCATTGAAGGGTGCAGAAACGAACAATGAAGCGTTTTTTAGCACACCGCTGACGGCCAATGCCGGTTGGGTTTCACCTGGCTATGTTGCGGAGAGTTTTATAGAGGGTGCTGTGCGCCAGATTGATCCAAGTGGAAACATCCGCCAAATGATTGAGATGGAGGAAGAAATCATTCGTTTTGCGATTTCTCACTACAATGGTCAGATGAGCGAAGTCGCGCGTCGCCTTGGCATTGGCCGCTCCACCTTGTACCGAAAACTGAAGGATTTCGGTATTGATCCGGATGAAAGCCTAAGGCTGGATGAAAACGCCGCTTAGGAACGGATTAATGTACCATTTTCACTCAATAACCGTTTGATGAGTTAACTGTTCAATTAACGGTTCCTTGACCATATGCGTATTATCGCTATGTGGTTGTTAGCTTTGCCATGGTCTGACCTCATTTCTTGGTCAGAATTAAAAGGTTGGTGGTAAAACGGCAACGGTCGCAGCGGGATTTGCGGTCAATTCGGGGTCATGTAACAGTTGGACGGACAAGTTTGACGGTATATCAGCTTCTTATCGGGAATAGGATGCGTGGCCTTTTGTCTGCGGCGCGCGTTCTTTCGGTCGTCTTTTTTGGCATCATCGTGGTGTTTGGTTTGGCAAACTCCGCAAACGCCGAGACGCGAACCCTAAAGATTCATCATGTGCATACCGGTGAACGCGTTGAAATCACGTTCAAGCGTAATGGTCGCTATCTGCAAGACGGTTTGAACAAGTTGAACCGCGCTTTGCGCGACTGGCGCCGCAATGAACCAACCAAGATGGACCCACGATTGTTGGATACTATCTGGGAAGTCTACAAAAAGACGGGTTCACGCGAGTATATCACTGTGATCGGCGGCTATCGCTCGCCGGCAACCAATTCAATGTTGCGCAAGCGCTCGAATGGCGTGGCTGAAAAAAGCCAGCACATGAAGGGCAAGGCCATGGATTTCTACATTCCAGGCGTTTCCTTGAAGAAGTTGCGTTACTTGGGTCTTCAAGTACAGGCAGGTGGCGTCGGCTATTATCCGCGTTCAGGTTCGCCCTTCGTGCATTTTGATGTCGGAAACGTTCGCCATTGGCCGAAAATGAGCCGCAGCGAGCTCATGGCCGTATTTCCGAGCGGGAAAACGTTGCATGTACCGACAGATGGCAAGCCGTTGGCTGGATACAATGTTGCGATGGCGTCCTACAAATCGCGCCTCAAGAGCGGCAGTTCAGCGAAGTTTGATAATTCTTCAAGTGGTAGCGCTGGCGGCGGAAAATCCAAGTCGCTTCTCGCGGCCCTCTTTGGCGGCGGTGCAGACGAAGAAGAAGATACCAGTGGTGAAGAGGCTGTTGTCGCCAAGGCCAAACCTGTAAAAACACCAAAGCAGGTAGAGACGGTAATGGCTGCGGCTCCGGTCGAGAAGTCGGCAAGGCGTCAACCAAAAGAAGTTCTTGTTGCCGCATTGCCGCAACGATCGACACCCGCGCCTTTGGCGATTGTCCGGCCATCTCAGGATCTGAATTCTCAAGAACCAATGGAAACAGAAGTTTTGGCTTTTGCCGTCCCGGTTCCTGCGCGAAAGCCGCGTTTGAATCCAGTGCTGGCTGAGCCAACCGCTGAAGCTGCCTTGGCAGCGCGAATGTCGCCTGAGCAAGAGGCGTTGGTGCAACTTGCATCGGCTGATCCAAAGGCGGAGGCGGAGACAATCCGTGCGTTGCTTGGCGCTGAGCCACCCGTTGTGGAAGTCGCGGCGCAGGAGCCATTCTTTAGTGGTATCGTGCCTGTACCCTCAAACAAGCCCGTTCAAAATGACTCGTTCATGGTCGCAAGCGTCGCTGTGCCTGAGCCAAAACCGGTAGTAAATACTTTGGTTGCGCCAGTGGTTGCGCGGGCGGCGACAGTGAGTCTTGCAGAGCAAAACGTTGAAGTGGCCTATGCAGTTCCGAATGCAAAGCCAGCGACAAATGATGATGAACTTCGCAAAATGCTGACCGAAAGCGATGGGGTTGATCCGGCGGTTGTCGCCGATACCGGCGTTAAAACCACCGAAAAAGCGGCGAAGCCTAGAGCGAGCGATGCCAAGAAGGCACGCAAGCCAGTGGTCGTTCCGGTCACTAAAGATTTGGGCAAGTTTGCTCTTACCAAGGAGCCTGTGACAGAGAATGGCAATGACGTCGTTGCCGTGAACTATGCGCAGGAATCGGTATGGAACGCACCGACCGAAGTTTATGTGGCTGGTTTCTCAACCGATGCGCCGCAGAACCTGAATAAGTTTAGCGGTAAGGCTGTGAACTTTCTGAAAGTGGCGAAGTTTCAGAAAGCAAAGTAAGCGCGGAGAACGCGCTTACTGATATGGTTTAACGCCGATTCATCGTCATCTAGTATTTTGCAAACTTTGCTGCACCTGCGGCCAAGGCTTCGATCTTTGCCCAATCGCCGGCTTCTACCGCGACTTTTGGTGCGACCCATGATCCGCCGACGCACACCACGTTGGGCAGGCTCAAATAATCATTGGCATTGGCTTCGGTGATACCGCCAGTCGGGCAAAACATGGCTCCGGCAATAGGCGAGGATAGTGACTTCAGGAAAGCCGCGCCGCCCGCTTGCTCGGCGGGAAAGAATTTCAAAACAGAATAGCCGTGATCCAGCATAACCATGACTTCGCTCGGCGTAATCGCGCCGGGGAGCAACGGCACCTCGCTGTTTGCCGCGGCTTTGCGCAGATCCGCCGTGCAGCCGGGGCTGACGATGAATTTGGAGCCGGCTTTTTCCGCTTGCTCAAAGTGCTTTGGATTGAGAATGGTGCCTGCGCCAACGATGCAGTCTTCGACCTCATCGGCGACACGCCTAATCGCCTCCAGCGCGTCTTTGGTACGCAAGGTGATCTCAATGGCAGGCAGACCGCCTTTTGCCAAGGCGCGGGCGAGCGGGACGGCATCGGAAGCTTTGTCGATTAAAAGAACCGGGATGACCGGCTGACCTTTGAGCACTTTTAGCAGTTGTTCAGCTTTTTGCATCACACTCTCCGACATGGAATTAAATCGATTAAGTCGGGAATTTTTACCGAACCCCTTACCGATTGTCCAATGAATATGTCAGGCATTCATGCGTGTCGCAAACCAAAAATTGAACTGAAACAGCGCTCGATACGAGCGAGCCAGCCGGACTTTGTTTGGTCTGTCCGGTAGCAAGCCTCCAGCGCGGCCAGTGTTTTGGCGCCAACAATTCCATCGGGAACCAGACCCGAGTGTGTCTGGAACCTAATGACAGCCGCTTTGGTCATCTCATCAAATAGCCCGGTGGCTTGCACAGAAAAGCCCAAGGCGTTCAGCATCAATTGAAGATCGCGAACGGCATCGCCTGTTACGCCGCTCGCGAGCGTATCGCTCTCTTTAATCGGCGCATTTGTGTCGTCGGGGGCCGCCAATTTATGCCGGGCATACGCCTTGGCAAGTTTCGTATCATAGGCGTTTTGACGGTAAACGGGCCCGTTATAGCGGCGGGCGAAAGTCGCCCAGTCCCGTGCGTTTAAGACCGCGACGAGGCCATTTTTGTCGATAAAACGGGCAAGAAGTTTGATCTGACCGGGCGCGCCGGACCGGGCCTCGATGACGAAGGCCTCCACTGATGGGTAACCCAGTGTTTTCCAATGAGCGCCCATGACTTGTCCGACGCCCCATGATGTGCTTTCCAAGGCGGCATTGGGTGACAGGCTACAAGCGCGGTCGAGCATGTCCCAACGCTGTTCTTGGCTGCCGGGGTTCGGGATTTTGCCGGCAATCGGCGATGAAAGCCCTGCAGCCCGGGCCACAACGCGTGTTGCTTCATCCAACCGCCGGTCAAAATAATGGCCCTCGAAACGGATCAGTGGCTCGGTTTTGCCTCGGACGCGGGCGAAAAAACGGCCATTGCTTTCGACTTCCAAGACCGAGAGCAATGCGGCCGGATCGATGCCTGCCGCGTTGGCTTCTGTGATGATTTGTCGGGTTAAGTCTGGTTTGAGCATAATGCACCTTTCCTGCTCAATTTGGCACCGGCCATGGGCAGGAGGACGAGAATATTTTCTTCAAAACTTGTATTGTAGACATTGCAGATTTTTGAGTTCTGTAACCCTCTGAAATCATTTTCAAAAAGCCGCGCCTTGCCTTTGCCTCATGTTTTTGATTTATGCCCCGCCATGAGCGATCTATCCCACAATCATCCTTTTGCTGTCGCAGCACTTTACCGGTTTGCACGGTTTCAGCGCTATCAAGAGATGAAGGCACCTTTGGCGGAATTTTGTTGTGCTCGCGGTATTCGCGGCACGCTTATTCTGGCGCATGAGGGGATTAACGGAACGGTGGCGGGCACGCCGGACACCATTAAAGAACTGATCGCTTATTTGAACACCTGGCCGGAATTTGTCGGGGCGGAGATTAAATACAGCCATGCCGACACAATGCCGTTCTACCGCATGAAAGTGCGGCTGAAGCGCGAGATTGTCACGATGGGCGTGGCAGATATTGACCCTTTGAAGTCTGTCGGCACCTATGTCGAGGCCAAGGATTGGAACGCGTTGATTGCGGACGAGGACACGATCCTCATTGATACGCGCAATGATTACGAAGTGAAAATCGGCACATTTCAAGGCGCGGTTGATCCCGATACCAAGACATTCACCGAATTTCCGGCATGGGTTGCGGAGAACCGCGACCGGCTTGAAGGCAAAAAGGTTGCGATGTTTTGCACGGGCGGCATCCGCTGCGAAAAGGCGACGGCTTTTGTCAAAGGGCTGGGCATTGAGGATGTGTTTCATCTCAAAGGCGGAATTTTGAAATATCTCGAAGAAGTTCCGCAAGAGGAAAGCCGCTGGGAGGGCGAGTGTTTTGTGTTTGATGAGCGTGTGTCGGTCGGGCATGGCTTGATCGAAGGCGAAGCGGAACTCTGCCGTGCCTGCCGCTCGCCTCTAACCTTGGAAGCCAAGCAATCACCGCATTTTGAGGCCGGGGTTTCCTGCCCTGCTTGCTATGACAAACGCAGCGCGGAAGACCGGGTGCGCTATGGCGAGCGGCAGAAGCAGATTCGTCTGGCGCAACAGCGCGGCGAGCGGCATATCGGGAAATAATCCGCACTTGTACCGATTGTAATCATCCTGCCGCATTCTTAATTGATGCTGGCGCGGCCGTTGTGGTGCGGTATTTTTTGGAGGCTTTGATGTTCGACCCTAAAAAGATGCTGGATGACTTGCTTGGTTCCAATGTTCCGGGCGCCGGCGGCACTGTGCGCGACAGGTTGGGTCAGGCAACGCAAATGGCCAAGGGCAACCCGCTCGCTGCCGGTGCTTTGGCGGCCGTATTGCTCGGCACGGGCACGGGTCGCGCGATGACCGGTTCGGCGATTAGGCTTGGCGGTTTGGCGGCGATTGCGACGATTGGCTATAAGGCCTATCAGAACTACAAAAACGGCGATGCACCGCTGGCGCATACTGGTGAACCGGATCTTATAGCGCCGCCGACGGATTCCGATTTTGGTCCCAAGGCGCAAGATAATCGAGAATTCACGCTGATTCTGGTGCGGGCCATGATCGCTGCCGCGCGGGCGGACGGGCATATTACAGACGAGGAAAAGGCCAAGATAGGCGATAAGCTTTCGATGTCCGGCATGGACCCCGAAGCGCAGGATTTTCTCAACCATGAACTCAGCGCACCGGTTGATCTGGATGCCATGGTAGTGGCGGCGCAGACTGAGGCGCAGCGTGTTGAGCTCTATACGGCTTCGCGCCTGACGATTGACCCGAAGACACGGGCCGAGCGCGGCTATCTGGACATGCTCGCAGGGCGTTTGCAATTGCCGGATGCTTTGGTCGATCATATTGAGGCGACAGTGTCCGGCGCGATGGTTTAGTCGCAAACGAATTCAGCGAAGCCGTTCCGAAAGGGGCGGCTTTTTTGTTGAGTATACAATTTCGTCGTTAGTCT
>JANOYJ010000270.1:0-1895 GCA_031428815.1 Phyllobacterium sp. | reverse complement strand
CCATCTGGAAGCAAATTGAAATGCAGATTGGCGCGGGCTAATAGCCTTTGATCTCTTCAGCGGTCGTCTGGCGCACGGCGGCAAGTTGCGCCGCGATTGCAGTCGTAAACATCCGCGCATCGGTGAGCAGCGAGGCGAAATCATAGCCTTGCGTGAACGCACGTTGCACCATGGCGGCTGATCCTGTGTGCACGCCTGCCAAGCGACCGGCAGCTTTGGCACGTGCGGCGATGTCAGCGATGGCGGCAAGCACTTCGGGCACAGTGGGGTCGAGCGTTGGCTCATGCCCCATGGAAAGGCCAAGGTCGGACGGGCCGACATAAACACCGTCGATGCCCTCAACGGACATGATGGCATCAAGGTTTGCCAAGGCCTCGCGGGTCTCGATCATTGCGAACACCAGCACTGTTGTATTGGCGGTTTTGACGTATCCCGAACCATGCACAAGATTGGCTCGGGTCGGGCCAAAGGAGCGGCTGCCCAAAGGCGCATAGCGGGTGGATTGCACCAGCCGCTCGGCGTCACTGACCGTATTGACCATCGGACAGATTACGCCCTCAAAGCCCGCGTCGAGGCACTTCATCACAATGCCAGGCTCGTTCCACGGCACGCGGGCCAACACTGGTGCTGGCAGGCCCTGAAGCACCTGCAGCATTGTCAGCGCCATTTGATAATCGATCAGGCCGTGCTGCAGATCGACCGTCATCATGTCAAAGCCCTGCCGGCCCATGATCTCAGCGGTGACGGGCGACGGCAGAGCGCACCAGCCGTTGATGGCTTTTTCTCCGGCGGCAAAACGCGTGTGCAAGTTATTGGTCATGGTGATCCTGATCTGGAGTTGAAAGCCATTCCATCAAATGGGCAGCGAAGATTTCCGGGGTTTCCAGTGGCGGCAAATGGGCCGCACCGGGAATGATTACCAAGCGGGATTGCGGCATCAGGGCATGCATGTCTTGATGCCGGTCGCGCGGGCAGAGGCGATCTTGCTCACCCATTAAAACCAGAGCCGGCCCCTTATATCGGGCAAGTGTTGCGGTTTGATCGGGTCGGTCGCGCAGTGCTGCGGACTGGCGGGCGAAGACTTCCGGCCCGAGCGCAAGCGCCATGTCCATACACAGATCAAGAATGATGCTCTTATTGGGCCCGGGTGCAAGATAGTTCGGCTTCATTTCCTCGCGCAAAACTGCCTCCAGCCCGCCAGCGAGCGCCTTGGCGATTTGCGGCCCACGACGTGCCTTTGCTTCAGGCTTTTCCGCACGCGGGTTGGTGTCAAGAAGGGCAAGGCGCTCGATACGTTCCGGGGCTTGCGCAAGCATTTCCATCGCGATAATGCCTCCCATCGACAGTCCGCCAAGAGCAAAACGCTTAGGGGCAATTTCAAGGATGGCGGTTGCGAGCGCCTGAACCGTGTCCTGCCCTTTTGGCAGGGCATGAATGATCTGGCGGAGCGGCCCGGCGGAGAACCCGCCCCACATCCGCGCGTCACACATCATGCCGGGGATGAGGACAAGCGGTGTCATTTCACGCGCCGCGCACCTTCTTTGAGGGTCGCAAGTTTTGCCCAGGCGATTTCAGGATCAACCGCGCCAAAGCCCGCAAATGTCCCGAATCCGCAATCTGATCCCGCTATGACGCGATCCTTGCCGAGAATGTTGGTGAAACGCTCGAGTCGCTGGGCGACGAGATCGGGGTGCTCGACAAAGTTTGTCGTCGTGTCCACCGCGCCCGGGATCAGCACTTTGTCGTCAGGTATCTCTGCGGCACGGTCACGGAACACGGTCCACTCATGACCGTGGCGGGGGTTGGCCGTTTCAAACAGGATGTAGGTCGCCGGAACTTTCATCAGCAGCGGAAAGACCTTTGCCATGTCGATATCGCAAACATGCGGGCCCTCA
>JANOYJ010000269.1:0-4321 GCA_031428815.1 Phyllobacterium sp. | reverse complement strand
CGAGACGAACAGTGCAGCCAACTTCGCCTTGAAATGGTCACAGCCCTTAACCGCAAAAATGACATTCCGTTTACACTTTCCGCATAAAATAGGACAAGTTTTGGGGATGTATCATGTACCGGACCGCCTTGAGCATGGCGCTATGCAGCGCTGTCATACTCGCCGCCTGCACCACTGATGGCGTTTTGCGCCCCGACGTTGATGTCGGCATGCGGACATCCGGCACGATGGTACCGCAAGAGCCGGTCTATGCCGAGGTCCCTGCCAATCCAGAACCGGAATTTACTGATACCGCGATGATCGATCCGGACTATTCAACACCGCCTCCTGAAGAACCGGCTGCGGAAGAGCAAGCCTACATAGAACCGGCAGCGCCGGAATATATTCAACCCGCATCACAAAAACGGCGGAACATCATCGCCGCCGGTTTTTCGCGCATGATAAATCCGCTCAGCCAAAGCGAAGAGCACGATGGGCTTCCGGCCTCCGAGGTCCAATGTCGCAAGCAGCTTGACCGCATGGGCGTGGTTTACCGCGACTTGCCGACAATTTCGGGCAATGGAGATTGCGGGATCGCTCACCCGATTGAGGTCTCACGGCTCGGCGGCGGTGTTAAGATGAAACCCTCCGCGACGCTGACCTGCGAGATGGCCGAGACTGTCGCCCGTTGGAGCAAGAAGGAACTCGTTCCCGCCTCGCGCCTCCGCTACTTTTCCGGCATCGACACAATCCATCAAGCCTCCAGCTATTCCTGCCGATGGATCAAAGGACGCACTGGAGGCACGCTATCGGAGCATGGCAAAGGCCGGGCACTCGACATCGCTCAGATCACGCTGAACAATGGCAAGAAAATCATCGTGAAAAAGAAAGCATTCTGGAAGTTCCGCGAAAAGGGTCTTCTGCAAAGCGTTCGCTCCGATGGCTGTGATTATTTTACCACCGTACTTGGACCGGGCTATGACGCCGACCACAAAGATCACTTCCACTTCGACATTAAAGAGCGCCGCAGCGGCCGCCGTTCCTGCGAGTAAGACTTGAAGTTTTGCGCCGTTTGCACTAGGTTACATGTAACCGAGGAAGCGACCATGTCCACCACACAAAAGAAAATTGCCAATAAGACAAAGGTCACTGCGCATCGTGCCAGATTGCGGGCGCAAGGGCTTCGTCCCATTCAGATATGGGTCCCGGATACGCGCAGCCCGGAGTTTGCGGCGGAGGCAAAGCGTCAATGCCTATTAATTGCCAATAGTCCGGGTGATGCCGACGATCAGGCGTTTATCGATTCAGTCTCCGAATTGAATTTCGATTGAGACGCGGTGAGATTTGGACAATGTCGGGCGGCTCTGACTATGCAGGAAAGCCGCGCCCGGTTGTGATCGTTCAAGATGATCGGTTCAATGACGTGGAATCCGTTACTTTCATCGCCTTCACCAGCAACCTGATGAACTCGCCACTGACAAGACTGAACGTTGAACCAAGCGCCATAAATGGGCTAATGAAAGAGTGCCAAATGATGATCGATAAAGTATCGACCGCACCCCAAACAAAACTTGGCAAGGTAATCGGCAATTTATCAAATGAAGACGTGATCCGGATGAACCGCGCTTTGCTCGTCTATCTTGGCCTCGCCGGATAGTCACACCTCTCACCAAAGCGACGCATTCCTTGCCCCCATCGTCGCCATAGCGACCTTTCAATACGCGCTCCTACCGCTAGCATATCCATGTTTTCCAAAGCGGGGTGAGCGGAAATGAAGATCACTGATGTCCGGACTTTCGTCGTTGGAACTCCGCATGGTATTGGCGGAAAATATTTCATCTTTGTCAAGCTGACCACCGATGGCGGTGTGTTCGGCTATGGCGAAGCCTATAACGCGGCCTTTGGCCCGGACCTCACTGCCAAAATGATTGAGGATGTGGCGGAGCGTTATCTCATCGGGCATGACCCGCACGACATAGAGTTGTTCTGGCGGTGCGCCTATTCCTCCGGCTTCACCCAGCGTCCAGACACAAGCATGATGGGCTGTGTTTCGGCATTGGAAATTGCCTGCTGGGACATTATCGGCAAGCTCGCCAACCAACCGGTTTACAAGTTGCTCGGCGGGCGGGTGCACGAAAGGCTGCGCACCTACACCTATCTCTATCCAAAATCCGGGCCGGTTTATCCGCTCGAGCCTGTGCATGTGTATAACGACCCGGACCTTGCCGCAGAGGCCGCGATAGCCTGTGTCGAGCAGGGGTTTGATGCGGTGAAATTTGATCCCGCCGGGCCCTATACTGTCACCGACGGTCACCAACCACGCATGATCGACATCGACCTTTCTGTCCGCATGATGAAAGCTGTGCGCCAAGCGGTTGGCACACGGGCGGACATCCTGTTCGGCACGCACGGCCAATTCACCCCAGCCGGTGCTGTGCGCATGGCCAAGGCGATTGAACCCTATGATCCGCTCTGGTTTGAAGAGCCGGTGCCACCGGACTCGGTCGAGGCGATGGCGGAGGTCGCGCGTAAAATCTCGATCCCTGTTTCGGCAGGCGAGCGTCTCACCACCAAATTCGAGTTCGCCCGCGTCATTGAGCAACGCGCCGCTGCGATCCTGCAGCCGGATGTCGGGCGCTGTGGCGGCATCCTCGAGATGAAGAAAATCGCCGCCATGGCCGAAGCGCACCACATTCAAATCGCCCCACATTGCTATTGCGGTCCGATTGTTGCTGCAGCAAACATCCAAGTCGCTGTGACGTTGCCGAACTTCCTTATTCTTGAGGCGATCAAAACCTTTGACGGTTTCCATGCTGAACTTTTGGAGAAGAAGATCGAATGGCAAGACGGGCATGTCATTCCGTCGACGGAACCGGGTCTTGGCGTGATCTTGAATGAAAAAGTCGCAGAGGCGCATCCCTATACGGAAAAAGCGCTTCACCTGACCATGCAACAGACACCGCTAACCTGACGAATCAAATTATGAAAAATCACAGCTACGCCTTTATCGGCCTCGGCCATCTCGGTTCCAATCTCGCAGGCAGCCTGTTGCGCGAAGGGTTCGACGTCACTGTCTTTGACCGCGACCCCAATACTGTGTCGCGCTTGGTCGAACGTGGCGCGAAAGCAGCCGGTTCCGCCGCCGACGCCGCCCGCGCTGCCGGAAACGCCATCACCTGCCTGCCCTCACCCGTCATTTCCGAATTGGTTCTCTCAGGACCGGGCGGTCTTCTCGAAGGCCTGCCAGCGGGCGGCACATGGATCGAAATGTCGACCAATGGCCGTGACGAGATTCTGCGTTTTGAAAGCATGGCAAAGGCCAAGGGCGTTCACACACTCGAATGTCCGGTCACCGGTGGCGTGCATCTCGCGGCGTCCGGTAACATCACCGCATTGGTCGGCGGCGACAAGGCGCTCTATGACGCGCATCTTCCCGCCATCTCCGCCATGACCGGTCAATCATTTCACATGGGCGGGATCGGCTCGGCGGCGGTCATCAAAGTCATCACCAATATGCTGGCTTTCGTGCATCTCGTGGCCGCGGGTGAAGCGATGATGTTGGCGAAAAAAGGCGGGCTTGACCTTGCCCAAGCCTATCAGGCCATTGTCGCCTCATCGGGCAATTCCTTCGTTCACGAGACCGAGACGCAACTCGTCTTGTCCGGCACCTACAATATCGGCTTCACGATGGATCTTGCCTTGAAAGACCTCGGCTTTGCCCTCGGCATGGGCAAGGAATACGGCGTCCCGCTCGACCTCGCCTCTATCGTGGCGCAAACATTTGTCAGAGGCAAAACCGCTTATGGCGGCGGCGCTTGGTCAACGCAGGTGGTCAAGCTGCTCGAAGATGTAACCAATACGCCGCTTCGGGCGGATGGCTTTCCCGATACGCTTGAGTCAGCCTAGTCTCTGTTCAAGAATTAAATGACCACGATCGGCGAATCTTTGCCCACGCGCTTGTACAAATCAATTACGTCCTGATTAATCATCCGCACACAGCCGGATGACATGGCCTGACCAATTGTGTTCCATTCGGGCGATCCATGCACGCGATAACCGGTATCGGCGCCATTTTGATAGATATACATTGCCCGCGCTCCGAGTGGATTATCCAAGCCACCCGGTTGACCGCCGGCCCATTTGGCGACTTCCGGATTGCGCTCAATCATTTCCTTCGGCGGCGTCCAGACCGGCCATTCCTTGCCGTGATTAATTATCGCCCTGCCTTTCCAAGCAAAGCCCTCGCGCCCGATACCGACACCGTAGCGGATAGCGTCGCCGCCATCCTGCACAAGATAGAGGAAGCGCTCGTCGGAATGGACGACAATTGTTCCGGGCGCTT
>JANOYJ010000268.1:0-5961 GCA_031428815.1 Phyllobacterium sp. | reverse complement strand
CATTAACACGGCGAGTGCCGCAGCGGTCGTACCATTCGGGCTGGTTACCTGCTCGCGCAATTTTGTTGGCGTCTCTGCGCTCTCTGCCGCAAGCGCCCCAGCCCCCATGACCGTCTGCATTGCCAATTCACCTGCGACATTGCGCGGTAATCCTGCAGAAACGCCGGCCTCGGTCAGACATTCGATAAAGTGAAACACATAAGCCGGGCCGGAACCGGAAACCGCAGTCACCGCGTCGATCAGGCTTTCCTGCGCCACCTTTGCTACCCGTCCGCTTTTAGATAACAGCTCGCGGACGAATATTTCCGTCCCATCGCTCACTGCTGCATTCTGGCAATAAACCAACATACCCTTGCCAATTGCCGCTGGTGTATTAGGCATGCAGCGAATGATCGGAGTGTTCTCTCCTAAATGGGACAGGAAGAACTTGATGCCGATACCCGCCGCGATGCTAAGGAATGTCGATTCCGAGAACCGCTTGTAGCCTGGTAGCACGTCTCCCATCACCTGCGGCTTAACCGCAATGACGATGACGCCAGGATGAACATCTCCGCTCACCTCACTCACACTTGTAAAGGCCACCACCCCCATCGCCGCCACCCGGTCGCGCAGCATTTCGTTCGGCTCAACGACCGTAACATCCGCAGGTCGCAACGCCCCGGACTTAATCCAACCCGACAGCATGGCAAAGCCCATATTACCGCAACCGGCGAGGAGGACAGTTTTGTTCATTTGAGATCTCCAGAATAGTTAACCTAGGTCTAGCCCAAATCATCCGGGGACACGACTCTGAAAATCACTTGGATATGTTAAACCGCGCGACCATACGTAAGCCAAACACCGCCATAACGAACAACAACCAGACAGGGTCTGCGCGGCGAAAGAAAAAGCTTTCGAGAAACGAATTCAACGCTGAGAAGGTGAAAATCATCAAAAAGAGATCGGCCATAAGCACGTTTTCCCGCGACCTTTGAACCTGCGCATAGTCGATCAACGGCATAATGATTAGCGCGATCATAGCCGCTAAAAGAGCGGGAATACCCATCGTCAGCGCGATGTCCAAATAGCCATTGTGACCATGCACCGCCCCGCGCACATCCCATTCCAACTCTATATTTTTTTCACCAAAATATACCATGGGGGTAAACCAAAAACTCTCAAACCCGAAGCCGGTGAAAGGGCGTGTCGAGAGATTTTCAACGGCAAATTTCCAAAGTTCTGTTCGCCCGGTATAAGTCGTTCCGGGAGCGATGGCTTCTCGCAGATCATGTAGCGGCTTAAATAAGACCGAACCTATTGTTGCCATGGCAAAGATGCAGATTGTGCTGAATACTCCGACTGATGCCAGACCGCGCATTCCAAACAGACCCGGCCCTGCTACGAGTAAAACTACCATTGGCGCGAGCAAGGCGCTGGTTTTTGATCCTGTGTTCGCTAAAAAAATCAATCCGGCAATGCCTATAAGCAATCCCTGAATGCGCATTCCACGCCGGAAAAGGTAAAGTCCGATAAAGGATATGCCAGCCATGACTGGACCGGCAAGATTTTTATGGGAGTAGATGCCCCGCCAGAGCCCCGCATGTTCGGGTTCTTCACTAAAGACCGTGTGTCTTGCAACATCCGGCAGCAAGAAGATTCCAGCGTAGGAAAGAACGAGAATGGTCGTTCCTGTCGCCAGCAAGACTTTTGAAAACCCGTCCGCGCCAGTATTCAGCGATAATACCGCTAGAATTCCTATTATTCCCATCATCATGAACAATATGGCGCGAACCGCAGCAGTTGGATTGAGGGAGTGCTGCACAGACAGGAGTACAAAGAGCATCATTATGGCCCACCATGGGCTTAGAAATGCCAGCAGCACACGGCGATCGACTACGCTTAGCATTAGCAGCAGTGAAGCTGCACCGACGGCACTGAAGCCGAGCTGGTTGAGAATATCGCCGCCCTCAAGGATATTGCCTGCTCCCCCCGGCTGGAAGGGTCTGAAAGAAACAAGCAAAATTGTCATTATCAACCCAGCCACAAAAGTTCGCGCGCTGGCGATACGTGCTGGTGTAAACAGGCTGGAATAATCAGTTTTTCTCTGGGTTGCGATACTGCTCATTGGAATATCCAAATTCTGCCAGTACGCGGCCCGTAGCAATGTACACAGGATATAGCCCGATCGACATAGAACCCGTCGTAGCGGCTTTCAGGAGTGCACGAAAAGGCGAGGCGAGCAATAAGGCGACGCTTTTAGCGAAGGTTCGCACACCTCCAAGTGGTTCCTTGGCCCGCATTTTTTTCTCAACCAACGTCGAGATCACACCATTACGAAGTGAACGGGCGCGTATCCAGTCGGCCTCTGTCCGTCTTTCCGGGACGGTCTCATAAACCGGTGCTTCTTCACACCAAGCGAGAGTGAAGCCCTTTCGGGCAGAACGATCAAGGAAATCAGCGTCCCCGCCGCCCATGAAATTGAACTTGAGATCAAGATAAGGATAGGTATGTGCCTCAAGAACATGCCGCCCGACCAACATATTTCCCGATGAGTAGAGAATCGGAACAATGGCAGTTTTCGTATAATGCGGCGAAAAAACCGGATGATTTACAAAATGCTGATGCTCTGATTTCTTGAAGACTGGGCGTTGCGGCCCCCCCACAATATCGGTCTTGAATCGTTCACGTGTCGTACACATCCGTTCAAGCCAGTTGGGATCAGCAATTTCGTCATCATCGATCACGAGGACCGAAGTAAAATTTGGGAACATCTGAAGCGCAGTACGAAAACCGGCGTTGTAGGCGTTACAATTACCGCGGTCATGCGCAATAATCAAAAGGCCGTTGACATCACTGTTTTCAAACCATGTTTTTGAAGCGCTGACGCCCTCCAAGCCTTCGGCGTGATTATCCATCACAATGATGGCAAAGCGCCGCGCAGTCTTCTGGTCGCGCACTGACGCAAGTGTTTCCAATAGGTGATCAGGACGTTTGAAAGTAGGAATTGTAACAACGACATCCACGTCCAACGGGTTCAAACCGGGCGATTGGGCTATAATCGTAATATTGTTGGCAATGAATTGCATTTATATCTTTCGACTTTTCAAACGCCGTCGGTTCCATATCACCACAAATTGCTAAAAGATCGTTTAACCAATGTTTATGGTAAACCACCAAATGGCGTGTTTTTGCGTTATAGTTTGGGACTGCAAGCGTTCGACTTAATCAATGTTTTACCGGCATTTATTAATGGTTTGGACTAGGGGGCTTTTTGAATGCATCTTCTTTTTGTCACGTCGCTCGTTCCCGACGGAGAGCCCACCACCGGTTATGAGATCGCCAATCAGTCAATTGTTGACGCATTGCGTCGCAATGGTGTGAAAGTGACGTCACTTGGTTTTAATTGGGTTAATAGGACGCCGAGAGATATTCATGATACGATTATACTTGGCGAGGTAGACGTTCGGTCTGAATCAGCAGGCCCTGCGGACAAGGCAAAATGGGTAGCTACGGCCTTTGCCAATTCGCTAACTATTTCCTCAGCAAAGCTGCGTATTGTTACCGAGGAGCAAATTCGCTCGGCAATAAACAAGGCGGAACCATTCGATGGTTATGTCATAAACGGCGTCACCATTGCGGGCGCGTTCCAAAATCTATTTAAAGATAAACCTTCGCTTTACGTAGCACATAATGTTGAATACTTTTCAGCTGAAGAGAATGCAGTTACAGCCAATAGTGGCCTTAAACGATATTTTTTCAGACGCGAAGCAAAGCTATTACGTGATTTAGAACTGTCATTGACAGCGCGAGCGGCTTGCACCTTTGCGCTGGCTGAAGAAGATAGAGCGCCTCTAAATGTTTCAGCATCTGATCGATCTGTGGTCATGCCGTTGATCATAAAACGCGAACCGACTGAGATGATGCCTGAAAGGCACATAGTTTTTGATGCAGGTCTAATAGGCACTTGGACATGGCAGCCTAATCGTGTTGGGCTTGAATGGTTCCTGCGCGAGGTTGTTCCTCACCTTCCAGCGGACTTTTCCATTGCGGTTGCAGGACAAGTTCCAAGTGGATTTCACGCGATGCCGCGCCAAGTCAAGGTATTGGGGCGTGTTCAGAGTGCTGTTGAGTTCGTCCGATCATGTGCCGTTATTCCACTCGTCTCGCAGTCCGGCACCGGTGTTCAATTGAAATCCATTGAGACGTTCGAGCTCGGGCTTCCTTCAGTTGCTACAAATCGCTCCCTTCGGGGCATTTCGGATATTCCGCAAAACTGCGTAAGGCTGGATGATCCAAAACTCTTTGCCAAAGCTCTGGTTGATCTCGCTCGATCCGTTCGGGATGGTGATTTGCGGGATCAAAACGGTTATGAATTTCATGCGCGACAAATTGAGCGCCAAGACAAAGCTGTCAAAGCGGCGTTGGGGTTGATGTCACTGCAACTTTCAGCAACAAGTAGGAAAGCCGCATGATGGATTTTCAATCCCAAAGTTTGACACGAAGGACGCATGCTTGGCGTGAGATTCTCGGCATCCCAGTTGCAGTAATGACAATGCATCAAGTCCTAGATCTTTTGGATAAAAACATTGCGACCAAAAGCCATATGCCGATTGCTTTTCTCAATGCCAATAACGCCAACATTGCCGGCAAACGACCGGAACTCAAACAGGCGTTCGATCATTTTCTTACCTTTGCCGACGGCGTCGGTGTGGATTTGGCTTCCTGGGCTTTACATGGCTCGATGTTTCCCGAAAATCTAAATGGCACGGACCTTGTACCCGGGCTATTACGCAAAATCAAAAGGCCTCTCAAAGTCGGCCTGATAGGCGCACGCCGAGAGGTAGCGGATCGCGCTCGGGATGCGTTTCAAAGCATGTGTCCTCAGCATAAATTCATTGTCGTGGCAGACGGTTACTTTGTCCAACAAGATGAAGCGAGAATTCTTGCGGATCTTGAAGTAGAACGTCCGGATATTCTACTGGTCGCGATGGGAGTCCCCCAACAAGAATTATGGATTACAAGGTCAATTACTTCGAAGCACTGCACACTCCCGATTGCAGTCGGGGCCTTGTTCGACATTTTCACTGGTACCATCCCACGTGCACCAGAATGGATGCTAACGCTTCGCGTCGAATGGCTTTATCGCCTTTGGCGCGAGCCGAAGCGTCTTTGGCGTCGTTATATTATCGGTAATCCAGTGTTTATAATTTCGATCATCAAAGCAAAACTAAGTGGATCTTCATCAGCGTACGGCAAAGGGTTGCGGGACACGCCGACCATAGGTGATGGAGTAGTATTCTGACAAGCAACACCGCGATAATTACCGCAAGCTATGCCCCGGATTTCGAACGCTGTAAGTTGCTGTGTGAGACAATTGACAAACATGTCACCGGATTTTCGGCGCATTACATTCTTGTGGAACACAATGATGTCGGTCTCTTCAAGCATCTCGAGGGTCCGACACGGGTCATCATTGATGAGATGGATCTTTTCCCGAATTGGATACGCGCGTATCCGGACCCGTTTTGTCTTGGCCGCCGCCGGATTTGGCTTTCTCTTCGCACGATGCCTTTGCGTGGCTGGCACGCCCAACAGCTTCGTCGCATAGCAATTGCCGAGAATATCCAGGAAGACGGCCTGTTTTACTGCGACTCCGATGTAGCGTTTATGAAGCCTTTCGACTGCGCTTCGCTTTGGCAAGGCGAGAACCTTCGCTTGTTTCGTCGCAATAATCAGCTTCTTGATAGGTCACTGGCAGATCATAAACTTTGGGCTGAGAATGCAGCAATGCTTCTCGACATCAATCGCAGTGCGATTTTGCCGCATGGTTATGTCGGGACGCTAATCGCTTGGCGTAGAGACCGTGTTATCGGCATGTGCCGCCGGATTGAAGCGGTAAGTTCACGCCATTGGTTGGCGGCAATCGGCAAACAGCGAGATTTTTCCGAATGCATGATCTACGGGCACTTCGCCGATGACGTC
>JANOYJ010000267.1:0-2717 GCA_031428815.1 Phyllobacterium sp. | reverse complement strand
CGGCGTCAATGATGACCATGAACCCGTCATCATCACCCGCGAAGGCGGCAAGCCTTCGGCGGTGTTGATGTCACTGGAGGACTTCGCGTCTTGGCAGGAGACGAACTATCTTTTGAAATATCCGGTGGGTGCAAAGCGGCTACTGGATAGCATTGCTGAGCTTGAAGCCGGCAAAGGCGTTGAGCGGACGTTGATTGAGTGAGGCTCATTTTTGGTGAGACTGCTTGGGAGGAATATGTTTATTGGCAGTCCGTCAATCCAAAAATGGTTGCCCGGATAAAGGCGCTCCTAAAGGAATGCTTGCGCACCCCGTTTCAAGGCATAGGAAAGCCTGAACCGTTGCGCGGCGATCTCAATGGTTGGTGGTCGCGGCGAATTGATCAAGAGCATCGTCTGGTCTACCAGCCCACCAAAGACGGGCTCTTAATTGCAAAATGCAGAAGTCACTATTAACCTTCAGCTAAACCACCCACCCGTCTCTCACCCCATGGCACGACACTTTCCGCCCCGCCGCCACCACCATTTCCGGCGGCACCGTGCGGCAGATGTCATGCGCGTAGGAGCATCGCGGGTTAAACGAACATCCTTCGGGTGGATTGAAGGGCGACGGCAATTCGCCGACAAGTTTGATCCGCTGACCGCGCCGCGCCGGATCGGCAATCGGCGTCGCGGATAAAAGTGCCTTCGTATAAGGATGCTTCGGCGCGGTGAACACGTCCTCGACCGGCGCGATTTCCACCGGCTTGCCGAGATACATAATCATCACATCGTCCGCGACATGGCGCACCACGGCAAGATCATGACTGATGAAAATGTACGTAAGGCCATAGCGTTCCTGAAGATCAGCCAAGAGGTTCAATATCTGCGCTTGGATCGAAACATCTAGCGCCGACACCGGTTCGTCCAGCACCAGCACTTTCGGATTGAGAATCAGTGCCCGCGCAATGGCGATACGCTGGCGCTGACCGCCGGAAAACATATGCGGATAGCGCGAATAGTGTTCGGGGCGAAGACCGACTTCCTTCATCATCGCCTTAACCATGGTCTCGCGCTCATGGGCCTGCATGTCGCGATTGACGATCAACGGTTCCTCAATAATTGCACCGACTTTCTGGCGGGGGTTGAGCGAGGAATAGGGGTTTTGAAACACAATCTGCACGGTGGAGCGCAGTGCCAGCAAATCTGCGCCACTTCCGCCCGTCACCTGCTTGCCGTCGATCACCAATGAACCGGACGTCGCAGGCTCGATCATTGTCAAAATGCGGGCCAAGGTGGATTTGCCGCAGCCGGATTCGCCAACTACGGCCAAAGTCTTACCCGCTTCAACAGAAAAGCTCGCGCCGCCTAAGGCTTTGAGCGACATGGATTTGGCAAACATGCCACGCTTCACATCATAGTGCCGCTGCAGGTCAATGGCCTCGACAATCATGGCCGCGTTCCCTCTTCCAACACCGGATAAAAACACAAGGCTTCGCCAAGCGCGGCAGACTGTCTCGGCGGCGGAGTCGAGCGGCAAATGTCATCGGCTCTGGCGCAGCGCGGATTGAATAGACAGCCCGCAGGGCGGTCCAAAAGCCCCGGCACCACACCTGGAATAGACGGTAAGCGCCCGCCTTTGGCATTGTCAGGAAGCGCCGCGAGCAAGGCCGCCGTATAGGGGTGGCGCGGGTGATGAAACAGGTCATTGACGTTTTGCCGCTCAATTTGCTGCCCGGCATATTGCACGACGACACGCTCTGCGGTCTCGGCCACCACGCCCATGTCATGCGTGATAAGCACCAGCGCCATGCCCGTCTCTTCGCGCAATGCCACCAAAAGGTCGAGGATTTGCGCTTGAATGGTCACATCCAGTGCCGTTGTCGGCTCATCAGCGATAAGAAGCTTCGGTTTGCAGGCGATCGCCATGGCGATCATGACGCGTTGGCTCATCCCGCCGGATAATTGATGTGGAAACGCGCTCATCCGCCGTTCGGGTTCAGGTATGCCCACTTGTTCCAGCAGGGAAATCGTCTTAGTTCGACGCGCTGACTTGTCCATCCCGAGATGCGTTTTCAGTGCCTCACCGATTTGGAACCCGACGGTGAAACAGGGATTGAGGCTGGAAACAGGCTCTTGAAAAATCATCGCCATTTCGCGCCCGATAATTTTGCGCTTTTCATTGGCGGGCATCGTCAAAAGGTCTTTGCCATCAAACGCCATGCGCTTGGCCTTAACGGTCGCGGTCTTCGGCAAAAGCCCCATCACTGCCAACATCGCCACCGACTTGCCGGAGCCGGACTCGCCCACAATCGCTGCCACTTCGCCCGGATTCACCGTCAGATCAACGCCATCCACCGCGCGGAATGGTCCCGCGCTGGTGGCGAATGTGACGGAGAGATCGGAGAGTTCGAGTAGCGGCATTATTGAACTTTCATCTCGATGCGATTATATAGTTGGACGAGCAGTAAGGAGAGTGACATTGGCTAACCAGCAGACGCAATCCAAACCAAAGCCTATTACTGGCCCCACGGGCATGAAACCTGGATACTAAGAACGGCTTAGTCATTCAGCGAATCTCTTATCGCATTGACAGCGTCTTCCGCGAGCGTACGCAAATAGAGCAGCAGGCCTACATAGTCCCGATACATTTCGAGTTGCTGATTTTGGGAGCAGAGCCACGATTGCATCCCGGTCAGCTCCGCTTCAGCTTCGGGTCAAGCGCATCGCGCAGGCCGTCA
>JANOYJ010000266.1:0-3523 GCA_031428815.1 Phyllobacterium sp. | reverse complement strand
CGGCGTTGTCGTGAACCCGATCCTCTTGGCAGGTCAGGTGCATGGCGGCGTCGTTCAAGGCATCGGTCAGGCATTGATCGAGGACGCGATTTACTCAGAAGACGGCCAGCTCTTGACCGCGAGCTTCATGGATTACGGACTGCCACGGGCTGACATGTTCCCGTACTTTAAGTTTGAATGCCGCAATGTTCCGTCAACCACAAATGCGATGGGCATCAAAGGCGCGGGCGAGGCGGCGACCATTGGTTCCTGTCCGGCCGTGATGAACGCCGTCGTCGACGCGCTCTGGCGCGGTTATAGCATCCGACATCTGGAAATGCCCGCGACGCCACGGCGCGTCTGGCAGGCCATTCAGGATGCCAAACAGGCATGACCACGGATACCACTGACCGCCGCCAGCATCGCCCGCTCTTCGGCATCTCGCTTAAAGTCGGTGCGGTGTTTGCGTTTATGGCTATGTACACCATGGTTAAATTGGCGGGTCAGGTGCCACCGGGTCAGATCGTTTTTTTCCGCTCGTTCTTCGCGATCATTCCCGTACTTGCTTGGATTTTCGCGCGGGGACATGGACTGGCGGCTTTCAAGACCGTTGACTTTTCCGGCCATATCTTGCGCGGCGTGGTCGGCGTCACATCCATGGGCCTCGGTTTTTATGGCCTTACCCAGTTGCCGCTGCCGGAGGCCGTGGTGATCGGTTACGCCATGCCGCTGATTACCGTTGTTATGGGCGCAGTGCTTTTGAAGGAAGAAGTGCGCGCCTATCGCTTGACGGCAGTGTTGGTCGGCCTCTTGGGCGTGTTGATCGTGTCGTGGCCGCGCCTCACCGTCCTTGGCAATCCGCAAGCCAGCGATGTAAACCTCGCCTGGGGTGCGCTTGCCACGCTGGGCGGAGCGGCCTTTGCCGCCGGTGCCATGATCCAAATCCGCCGCCTTATCGGCCGCGAAAGCGCCATCACCATTGTCATCTACTTCACCCTGATTTCCGCCGCGCTCTCGCTGATTACGTTTCCCTTCGGCTGGATCGCGCTCTCATCGATGCAATTGTCTGTTTTGATAATGGCCGGTATTCTCGGTGGCATCGGCCAGATATTACTCACGTCCTGCTACCGCTACGCCGACGTCTCCACCATCGCCCCGTTCGAGTATGTCTCGCTGCTGCTGTCACTCGCACTAGGATTTTTCGTCTTCCAAGACGTGCCGACGCAGCAAATGATCCTTGGATCGTTAATCGTCGTTGCCGCAGGCCTGTTCATCATCTGGCGCGAACACATATTGGGATTGGAACGGCAAAAAGCCAAAGAAGCGCAATCGCTTTAGGCAAGCGATGCAATGCGCCGCTTAAATTCCAATAAATCAGCCCAAGCCAGCCGCTTCTGCGCGGTTTGTTTCATCAAATAAGCCGGATGCAGCATGGAGAGGGTTGGGATGACTTTGCCATCTGCCAGTGCATAATCACGCCATTGCCCGCGCAGGCGCAGAATCGATTCGGTCGACGTAATGAGAGTCTTGGCAGGCAGTTCGCCGAGAAACACAATCAACTTGGGCGCGGCCAATTCGATATGCCGCTGAATGAACGGGCGGCTGACCTCGATCTCAAACGCGGTCGGCGTGCGATTGCCGGGCGGTCGCCACGGGATCATTGAACCGAGATAGACGCTCGTCCGGTCAAGTTCGATTGATGAGAGCATCCGGTCGAACAGCATACCGATAGGACCGGCCAAGAGCCGACCCTCCAAGTCATCCTCACGCCCCGGCACATCGGAAATGAACATGACGGACGCTTGTGGATTGCCGTCCGCGAAGACGAGGTTCTTGGCGGTGAACTTTAAGCCGCAGCCCTCAAATGCATTGAGCGCATCGCTAAGCTCCGGTATCGACCGACAGGCTTGCGCAACAGTTTGCGCCGAGGCAATCGCCGCATCGTCCGGTATCGCAGCCGGTCTGGCCGTGGGCGGGGCAGGGCGGCGCTCTGGTTGCGCTTGTTGCATGGATGCAAGCGGAGCGGCTGCGGGCTTCGTGGCATTCTTTTGCGCCTCAAATACCGCGAACTGATCGACCGGCACGTCAAGCATGGCATAGTCCAAACCCGCTTCTGCGTAGAAGCGCATGATGTCCTCAAGCTCGTGCCGGTTCGTGTTCTCTTGCATGGCCATTCCATAATCCGAACCCACATGCCGCGCCAAGCGAAAAGCGCGGCTATGATTGACGTTGACGTCAACGTAATTTATCTCAGGGCGGGAAAAGGACTGGCGTTGTCGTGAAAATGTTTGGTGAGATTTTGACATCGCGCTAGGTTGTTGGAAATAGACGCAGACTGCGTTTGGAGGAATACATGAGCGAACCGCGCGAAAGCATGGAATTTGATGTGGTCATCGTTGGCGCAGGCCCGGCCGGGCTTTCAGCGGCGATACGCCTGAAGCATATCAATCCAGAGCTTTCCGTCGTTGTGCTCGAGAAAGGTGCGGAAGTCGGCGCACATATCCTATCCGGCGCGGTGGTTGATACCGTCGGCATCGACCGGCTTATACCCGGCTGGCGTGATGAAAGCGACCATCCGTTCAAAACCAAAGTAACCAAGGACGTGTTCCTCGCGCTCGGACCTGCCGGTTCGCTCCGCCTGCCGAATTTTGCCATGCCGCCTTTGATGAGTAATCATGGCAATTACATCGTCTCGCTCGGCAATGTTTGCCGTTGGCTGGCGACAAAAGCTGAGGCGCTTGGCGTTGAAATCTATCCGGGCTTCGCCGCTGCAGAAGTTTTGTATGACGACAAAGGAGCGGTTCGCGGTGTGGCGACAGGCGATATGGGTGTCGAGAAAAATGGCGAGCCGGGACCAAATTTCGCCCGCGGCATGGAGCTTCTCGGCAAGTATATCCTGATCGGCGAAGGCGCGCGCGGCTCGCTCGCCAAACAAATCATCGCCAAATACAATCTTGACGAAGGCCGCGAACCGCAGAAGTTCGGTCTCGGTATCAAAGAGCTTTGGCAGGTCAAGCCTGAGAACCATCAACAAGGACTGGTGCAACATTCCTTCGGCTGGCCGCTCGATATGAAGACCGGCGGCGGATCGTTTCTTTATCATCTGGAAGACAATCAAGTGGCCGTCGGCTTCGTCCTCCATCTCAATTACAAGAATCCTTATCTGTCGCCTTTCGAGGAATTCCAGCGCTTTAAAACCCATCCGGCGATTGCCAAAACCTTCGAAGGCGGTAAGCGCCTGTCCTATGGCGCCCGCGCCATCACTGAGGGCGGCTTTCAATCCGTGCCGAAACTCTCATTCCCGGGCGGCGCGTTGATCGGTTGCTCCGCAGGTCTGGTCAACGTCCCGCGCATCAAGGGTTCGCACAATGCGGTGCTCTCCGGGATGCTTGCCGCGGACAAAATCGCCGCCCGTATCGCGGAGGGTCATGCCAATGATGAGCCGCTCGAAATCGAACAGAGCTGGCGCGATACTGACATCGGCGCGGATCTTAAAAAAGTGCGCAATGTCAAACCGCTCTGGTCAAAATTCGGCACCATCGGC
>JANOYJ010000265.1:0-1503 GCA_031428815.1 Phyllobacterium sp. | reverse complement strand
TTCTTCGCAATAGGGGCATTTGATTAGAAGCATGGTGTTCTTGACCTCTGTTCAAAGTTCGCCGGGGCCGACAATGGCCCCTTTCGGCTGATCGCAAAGCTTTTTGCCAAAAGAGACATAAGGCCCCATGCGCCGGATTTTGTCTTCAATCGTCATTCCCGGCACAAAGTAGCTGGCATTCGAAAATAGCAGTTGCAGGGGATCGACGGTCACGATTACCGGCTCCTCTCCGGCTTCCAATTCGTCCAGCGCCTCCTCATCCCGCATCGTTACCGAATACGGAAAAAACATCACGACCCTGAACCCAAAGCTTGGCACACAGGCCAACGTCCCGGTCTCCACCGCAAACGGCCATTCCTTCTCGCCCGCCTGTTTCGAAATCACCTGAAACCGGACATCCTCCGGCTGCGGGAAAATCGACACTTCAAGGGGAGCGCCCCACAGGGGCATCATACTTGCCATCATCGCCGCCCGGATCAATGCGCCACGGCAGCCGCAGCCGCCTCGTCGATCAAACGCCCGGTCTTGAACCGCTCCAGCGTGAACCCGGCATTGATCTTGTGCGGCTCGTCGCGGGCAATCGTATGCGCAAACACATTGCCCGAACCCGGCGTCGCCTTGAACCCGCCCGTGCCCCAGCCACAGTTGACATAGAGGCCCTTGACCGGCGTCTTCGCCAAGATCGGCGAACGGTCAGGCGTCACGTCCACAATACCGCCCCATGAGCGCAGCATTTTCATGCGCGTGAACATAGGGAACATCTCGCAGATCGCATCAAGTGTGTGGTTGAGGATATGCAGCCCGCCGGTCTGCGAATAGGACACATATTGATCCGTGCCCGCGCCGATGACCAATTCGCCCTTGTCCGACTGCGAGATATAGGCGTGCACCGTGTTGGACATAACGCCGCACGGGAAGCACGGCTTCACCGGCTCCGACACCAGCGCCTGCAACGGATAACTCTCAAGCGGCATGCGCACGCCTGCCATCTGCATGACCACCGACGAATGCCCCGCCGCCACAACGCCGACCTTCTTCGCGCCGATAAAGCCCCGCGACGTGTCAACGCCCGTCACTTCGCCATTCAGCCCGCGCTTAATGCCAGTGACTTCGCAATTCTGGATGATATGCACACCTCGATCCGAGGCCGCCCGCGCATAGCCCCAGGCCACCGCGTCATGCCGCGCCGTGCCGCCGCGCCGCTGCAAGGCCGCGCCCATCACGGGATACCGCGCACCCGCGGAAATATTGAGCGGAGGGCAGAATTCCTTCGCCTGTTCCGGTGTCAAAAATTCATTGTCGATGCCGTTCAGCCGATTGGCATGAATATGGCGCTTCATCACATGAATATCATTCACATTATGCCCGATCATCATCACGCCGCGCGCCGAATACATCACATTGTAATTGAGGTCCTGCGAAAGCCCGTCCCACAGCTTCAGCGCATGGTCATAAATTCCGGCCGATTCGTCATAGAGATAGTTCGAGCGGATAATCGTCGTG
>JANOYJ010000264.1:0-2282 GCA_031428815.1 Phyllobacterium sp. | reverse complement strand
CCGCCGTGGCCCTCTCCCGCAATGTTTCTGCCAAGAACGCATTTGATATGCTGGTGACCGGCGATTTCATTAACGCGAACACCGCTGTTGCCCTGGGTCTCATTAATCAGGCGGTTGATGATGGAGACCTCGACAACGCCGTCGCGGCCAAAGTCCGTTCCATTGTCAGCAAGGACCCAAAAGCCGTTCGCCTTGGCAAGGCGATGTTTCATGCTCAGCGGCACATGAATCTCCCCGATGCCTATGCTCTCGCTGGAAACGTTATGGCGAGCAATATGATGCAGCCCGATACAGGTGAGGCCATCGACGCGTTTGTCGCCAAGAGAGCGCCAGTCCTCAGCTACATTATTTCAAAATGAAACCCCGCGCCGCAACAGGCCATGCTCATACGCTTGCTTTTCCAACCCTTCGCGAAAGTCGGGATGCGCCAGTTTGATGAGTGCCTCAGCGCGTTCCGGCACGGACTTCCCCTTGAGATTGACCATGCCGTACTCCGTGACAACATACATAACATCACTACGCGGTGTGGTCACGATATTGCCGGGTGTGAGATTCAAAACGATACGGCTGCGGCGCTCGCCGCGTTTGTCATAAGTTGAAGCCAGACAGATAAATGACTTGCCACCCTTTGAGGCATAAGCACCGCGCACGAATTGCAATTGCCCGCCTGTGCCGCTGATATGCCGGTGACCGTCCGATTCCGACGCCGCCTGTCCTTGCAAATCAATCTGCGTCGTATTGTTGATCGAAATCACATTGTCATTCTGCATAATCATGTGCGGCAGGTTGGTGTAGTCGACCGGACAGCAATGCATGTCGGGATTATGGTCGAGACAATCGTAAAGTGCGCGTGAACCCAGCGCGAAAGAATAAACGACCTTTTCCGGGTTCAATTTCTTCCGAGCCCCGGTAATGCGACCTGCCTTGTAAAGGTCAATGATGCCGTCGGTCAGCATTTCCGTGTGAATGCCCAAATCCTTTGCGCCGCTATCCAGCAACAATGAACAGACTGCGTTGGGCATGCCGCCAATGCCAATCTGCAGGCAGTCACCATCATTGATCTCGCCCGTTATCTGGCGCGCTACCGCGCGGTCAATCTCGCCGGGCGGCGGATTGGGAAGCTCGACGGCGGGCGCATCATCGCCCTCAATAATGTAATCAACCTCGCTGATATGGACGCCGGTCTCCACGCCATAAACGTAAGGGTTTCCCTTGGTGACTTCGACAATCACCAATTTTGCACGCTCGATAATGGCGCGATGCCAAAGATTGGACGCACTGAAATTGAAGTATCCGTCCTTGTCCATCGGGCAGCACTTCAGGATGACAATGTCCACCGGCTCAATAAAACGCCTGTAATAATCCGGGATCTCCCCAAGGTTCACCGGCAGATAATTGCAGCGTCCTGCATCGTGTTTTTTGCGGTCATAACCAGAAAAATGCAGACTGAACCAATGCGCGTGGTGACCATCGGGGTCCGCTTCCAATACAGCGCGTGGCCGCATCGAGAGACAATTGCGGATTTTCACATTGGTGAGTTCAGTAATGCGCGCGCCCAAGGCTTTGTCGAACATGTCGGGCTGGCACAGCGATGTGCCGTATTCAAGCCACATGCCGGAGTTGACAAAACCCGCCGCGCGTTCCGCCGATATGCTCTGCACCGGTGCCGCGGCAATTCTTTGCGTCATGCTATCTCCCCCGGAAGGTCGCCCAACCATGGCGGCCATCAATTGAGAGCAAGTTCTAAAATGAATGTCGCCCGCCGCGCAAGCGACACTTAAGACGAACTAAGCTAACAAGCGGCATTCGCCACTCAGGACCGTCTATCGGGTGGTCAAATATGACTGGCAGGGGCAGCAGGGTTCGAACCCGCGGCCTGCGGTTTTGGAGACCGCCGCTCTACCAACTGAGCTATACCCCTATCGTAGCGTCTCAATTTCACAAGGGGCGACGTAATTCAAGTCATTTTCGAGGAAATCGTGATCGAAGGGACCTAATGGTCCATATTTCCGTCCAACATGTCTTTAACCGCCGTTGCCAGTTGCTTAAGTGAAAACGGCTTTGGCAGGAAGCCGAACTTGGCGTCTTCCGGTAGGTTCTTGGCAAACGCATCCTCGGCATAGCCGGAAACGAAAATGAATTTGATGTCGGTATATTTCTTCCGAAGTTCGCGAAGCAGCGTCGGTCCATCCATCTCGGGCATAACGACGTCGGATACGATAATGTCCACCTTGCCGCCAAGCTCTTCGAGCACTTCAAGCGCTTCAACCCCGCTCGCCGCC
>JANOYJ010000263.1:0-11310 GCA_031428815.1 Phyllobacterium sp. | reverse complement strand
CTTGTCGAGCTTCTTGACCAAGTGCGCGGTGTAGGGTGGCCCCTCCGATTTGTTGGCGAATATTCGCGCCAAGATGCGGTCGCCGACACCGGGGGCAGGGCCTTTATCGCTGCGGCTTGACCGCAGGAGCACGGTCGGCGGTGTGCCGAATTCTTCGTTCCATTCGACCGGCTTGGCGAGTAAATCCCCGTCCTTGTCGCGGGAAAAAATATCGAGCGCGGCAATGGAAGGCAGAGAGCCGGATGTGACAATCCGCTTGCCCTTTTTCTCGATGGTTCCGTCGCCTGCCATTTCGCGCAAAAGGGCTTTCAAAATGACGCGGTCATCGCCCTTCACACCAAAAGCGCGGGCGATTTCATTTTTTGACGCGAGATCGGGGTTCTCTTTCATGAAATCGAGCAAAGTCTGGCGATCCGGCATTTCGCCATGCCGAAGCGGGCGTTTGGTTCCACTGGGACCGCTTATCCGCCGTGCCATCTCTTTAAGCCTTTTTCGCCGCGGGCTTCTTTGCAGGAGCTTTTTTCGCAGCAGGCTTTTTCGCCGCAGCCTTTAGTGCCGCCTTCTTAGCTGTGGTCTTTTTCACCGGTGATTTGCCAGCCTTGGCAGTGATGAACTCAACGGCTTCCTCCAGCGTCACACTTTGCGGATCCTTGCCCTTGGGAAGCGTCGCATTGGTTTTACCATGGTTGACATAAGGGCCATATTTGCCATCGCGCACGGTAATGGGCTGACCGTCTGCCGGTTGTGCGACTAAGGTTTTAAGCGCCGCTGGCGTTCCGGTGCGACCGCGACCGGGGCCTTTGGCCACTTTTTCCGCGATATCCGAATCAGCGCGGTTGAGGCCGATGGATAATACGTCTTCGGCGGATTCTATATTGGCATAAACTCCGTCATGCGTGAGGTAGGGACCGTAGCGCCCGATGCCAGCGGCAATCATTTTGCCGGTTTCAGGATGGGCACCGATGTCGCGTGGCAGCGACAAGAGCGCGAGCGCTTTTTCATGATCCGTATTGTCCACGGTCCAACCCTTGGGGAGCGAGGCGCGCTTGGCCTCTTTACCATCGCCGCGTTGGATATAGGGTCCGAAACGACCGGAGCGGATGGTGATTTCCTCTGAGGTGAACGGATCGGTGCCGAGAACTTTTGGCCCATCGGATGCACCGGCACCGTTCTCGCCGCCTTCGCCTTCGCTGGAAAGCTGGCGGGTGAAAGAGCATTCAGGATAGTTCGAGCAGCCGACAAACGCGCCGAATTTGCCGACTTTCAAGGAAAGCTGACCGGTACCGCATTTCTGGCAAACACGCGGATCGCCGCCATCAGCGCGGGCTGGGAAGGCAAGATGGGCCAGATCGACGTTCAGCGTGTCGAGCACTTCAGTGACGCGCAGATCCTTAATGCCGTCTATACTGGCGAAAAAGTCTTTCCAGAAGTCGCGTAAGACGGCTTTGTAGTCGAGCTTGCCGTCAGAAATTTCGTCGAGCTTCTCTTCGAGATCGGCCGTGAAATCATACTCGACATACTTCTTGAAGAAACTCTCAAGGAAGGAGATGACCAATCGGCCTTTGGCTTCCGGGATGAGCTTGCGCTTATCGACTTTGACATATTCACGGTCGACCAGCGTTTTCAAGGTCGCAGCGTAAGTTGATGGCCGGCCAATGCCGAGCTCTTCCATCTTTTTAATGAGCGAGGCTTCGGAATAGCGTGGCGGCGGCTCGGTCGAGTGTTGCGTTGCCGTGATCATCTCTTTCGAGACGGGTTCGCCGGATTTTAATTCAGGCAGTTTGCGGTTTTCTTCGTCTTCATCTTCTTCTTCGCGGTGGTCAGTGTAGGCAGCAAGAAAGCCGTCGAAGCGGGTAACGGAGCCCACAGCGCGAAGACCCGCGATTTGCGAGCCGTTCTTGGCTTCGATCTCGGCGGTGGTCCGCTCAATGTCAGCACTTTGCATTTGGCTGGCCACAGCGCGCTTCCAGATCATGTCATAAAGTTTGGCTTGATCTTCATCAAGAAACCGCCGCATCTCTTTGGGATGACGCGAGAAATCAGTCGGGCGGATCGCTTCATGTGCTTCCTGCGCGTTCTTCGCCTTGGCTGAATAATAGCGTGGCTTCTCGGGCACATATTGCGGGCCAAAGTCCGCGCCGATCATTTTTCGTGCTGCGTCGATCGCTTCCGGTGCCATTTGCACGCCATCGGTACGCATATAAGTGATGAGACCCGCCGTCTCGCCGCCAATATCCGCGCCTTCGTAAAGTTTCTGGGCGATCTGCATCGTTCGCGAGGCGGAATAGCCGAGCTTGCCGGACGCTGCCTGCTGTAAAGTGGAGGTCGTAAAAGGAGGGCCTGGGCTACGTTTGACCGGCTTGGCCTCAATGCTTGCGACACTAAAGGTCGCGCTGTCGAGCATGGTTTTGATGTCGCCTGCCTGCACGCCATTCTTAATATCGAGTTTGCCAAGTTTTTTGCCTAAAAATGACACCAGACGCGCCTCGAACGCATCGTTGCGCGGCGTCTTCATCAATGCGGCGATTTGCCAATAGTCCTCGCGGATAAATCGTTCAATCTCCCCCTCGCGGTCGCAGACGAGGCGCAGCGTTACCGACTGAACCCGGCCAGCCGAACGGGCCCCCGGCAATTTACGCCAAAGGACCGGCGAAAGGGTGAAGCCGACCAGATAATCCAACGCCCGGCGCGCGAGATAAGCATCCACCAGCGGCGCATCGATCTGCCGCGGGTTTGCCATCGCGTCGGTGACGGATTTCTTTGTGATCGCATTGAATACGACGCGGGTAACGGGTTTTTGGCCGATAACTTTCTTTTGCGCCAAAACTTCGAGCACATGCCATGCAATAGCTTCGCCTTCGCGATCCGGATCGGTCGCAAGAATAAGGCCGTCTGATTCTTTGACGGACTTTGCAATCTCGGAAAGACGCTTTGACGACGCGGCGTCTACTTCCCACGACATGGAAAAATCATTGTCTGGCAACACTGAGCCGTCTTTAGGTGGCAGGTCGCGCACATGGCCGAAGGAGGCATAGACTTTATAGCCTGAGCCCAAATACTTGTTGATAGTTTTCGCCTTGGACGGCGACTCGACAATGACGACTTGCATCAATTTTCCGGTGTTTTTGGGAGCCTTGGCTCCTGATTTGTTCAAAATCGTTCGAATCCGCACGTCACATGGACAGGGATTGTGCTCGGGTCAAGAGGTTGGGGCACATTGGTGCCGCGATTCAATTAAATACAACCAAAAGAAGTTTATATGACCGTTGCAATTCCTGATAGATAAACTAGGGTCATATCAAACAAAAAAGCACCTGTCTAATAGCCTGTTTTGGAGTGCCTGAAAATGAGCGATGCGCAAACAAGACGCATGGAATCTCTTCAATATGTTCAATCAATGCTCGGAGAATTACGATTAATGGCGGAGGGTGAGCGCTGCGATATGCTGAGCTATCTCATTGAGATGGCCTATGTAGAGTGCAGCGACATGATACGCGGCGATCGACCTCTAAGGGTCCAGGAATATAAGCGCCACACGGCCGCCTGAATGGCGCTCCAACCGCCCGGCAAGGTCCAGTTCGAGGAGAATGAGGAACACTTCCTGCACGCTCAACTGAGTATGCGATACCAGTTCGTCAATCGCCACGGGTGTCGCACCAAGTGCTTCAATGAGGCGGTCGCGGGCGTTGTCGGTCGGCTGAACATATTTGCCGTCCGGCATCGGCTCATCAATGCCCTCCATCGACGAGTTTTTACCGATAAGGGGTGCAATTGCTTCGATGACATCCGCTGCGGATGTAATAAGCGTTGCGCCATTGCGGATGAGGCCGTTTGTGCCTTCGGATCTTGGATCAAGTGGCGATCCCGGTACCGCAAATACCAGACGCCCGAGCTCGCCGGCAAAGCGCGCACTAATGAGTGAGCCGGATCGCTTGGCGGCTTCTACCACGACCAATCCCATGCCCAAGGCGGCAATAATTCGATTGCGTCTCGGGAAATCCCGCGCCCGTGGTTCCCATCCGATAGGCATTTCACATACAATCGCGCCACCGCGTTCAGGGATTGTCCGGAATAGCTCATGATTTTCCGGCGGATAGGGATGGTCCATGCCCCCTGCCAAAACGGCGATAGTGCCGGTCGACAGCGAGGCGTGATGCGCGCCGGTATCAATGCCCCGCGCCATCCCGGAGACGACCGCAAATCCCTCCATGCCCAAATCACCCGCGATTTTGCGAGTGAATTTTATGCCTGCCAGCGACGCGTTTCTTGCGCCGACAATAGCGACGGCAGGCATTTCGAAGACTGCGGGATTGCCCTTTATAACGACCATAGGCGGCGGGCTGTCGCTCTGTCTGAGCAGTTTTGGAAAATCCGGTTCGCCAATGCCGATGATTTTCGCCCCGAGAGCCGCACTCGCGTCCACTTCACGCTCAGCTTCTTGCACGCTCGGAATGCGCACAGAGCCTCTCGCACCGCCGCGCCGCGCCAAGTCTGGGAGTGCTTCTAACGCTGATTCGGCAGAGCCATAGACGTTGATTAAATGACGAAAGGTGGCGGGACCGACATTCTCGCTACGAATAAGCCGGAGCCAGCTTAGTCTTTGCCGGTCTGAGAGTTGGACACCACGCTGCTCACGCTTCGCTTGGAGCGGAACCGCGAACAGATCACTCACCCTTTGGCACCAATCTTCGTTTCGGTTCCCGCCGTCAGGCGTTCAATATTGGCGCGGTGTTTGACAAATATGGTTGCTGTCATGAGTGCAAAAACTGTCACCATGAGCCAGGGTGCCAGCAAAAGGATTGCGGCAAAGGCGACAAGCGCTGCCGCCAAAGCAGCGAGCGAAGAATAGCGGAACAAAAAGGCCATGCCGATCCAGACAGCGGCAAACAATAGCGCGAGTTGCCATGACAGCCCGAGCAGTACGCCGAGATAAGTGGCTACACCCTTGCCACCTTTGAACTTGAGCCAAACAGGATACAAATGGCCGAGAAACGCACCAAAGCCAGCGAAGATTGCAGCTTCCTCGCCATATCGTGCGGCGATCCAGACGGCGAATGTGCCTTTGAACATATCGAGAATAAGCGTCGCAGCGGCCAGGCCCTTATTGCCCGTACGCAGAACATTGGTTGCGCCGATATTGCCTGAGCCGATTGCCCGCACATCGCCAAGTCCGGCAGCCCGTGTGAGAAGCAGACCAAAGGGGATTGAGCCCAGCAGATAGCCAAAGGATATAGCCGTTAAAATATTCAGCAGAGGCAGACTGATCCCCAGTGATTCACCCAAGTGCAATCGCTCCTATTTTGCGATGGAAAACACTGTGCGTCCTGCAACCATGGTTTGCAAGACCCTGCCTTGAAAACGTGCGCCCTCGAAACAAGAGTTTTTTGAGCGCGATTTGATGTCTTCTTCTTTGACGACCCAAGGCTCTTCAAGATCAATCAGCGCCAAATCCGCAGCCCTGCCCGGTTTCAGCGAGCCGCCCGGCAAGCCGAAGAGTTTTGCAGGTGCCGTCGAAATGGCATCGACCAATCGGGCGAGCGGCACTTCGCCATTATGGTGCAGTCTTAAAATTGCCCCCAACAATGTCTCTAAACCAACCGCCCCAACAGCGGCATCGGCAAAGGGCAATCGCTTGGTGTCGACATCCTGAGGATCATGCGAGGACACGACGATGTCGATAATTCCTTCACGCAACGCGTCGATCACGGCTTCGCGGTCGTCTTCTGAGCGCAGTGGCGGCGAGAGGCGGAAATAGGTGCGGTACTCGCCGACATCGATTTCATTGAGGGACAGGTTATGGATTGAGACGCCGGCGCTCACCTTGGTGCCTTCATTCTTAGCGCGGGCGATGCAATCGGCAGCGAGGCCGGTCGATATTTTTGCAGCATGATAAGCGCATTCGGTTAAGGCAGCGAGGCGCAGGTCACGCTCCAGCGGAATGACTTCCGCTTCGCGCGGAATGCCGGGCAGGCCGAGCCATGAGGCGTAAAGCCCCTCATTCATGACGCCCGACGCGCCAAGATGCTGATCCTGCGTTTCGCAGAATATCAGGGATTCAAAATCCCGTGCATAGGTCATAGCGCGGCGCATCACGAGTGAGTTTGAAATGGTCTTTCGACCTTCAGTAAAGGCCACCGCGCCTGCCTGCCTCAGCAGACCGAATTCGGTCATTTCCTCGCCGTTTAGACCCTTCGTAATTGCAGCTGACGGATAGACGCGCACAGCCGACGTTTCCCGTGCTGTTCGCCGCACAAATTCCACCAACGCCACGCTGTCAATCACCGGATCGGTATCCGGCATCATGATGAGGGAGGTTACGCCACCGGCGGCGGCGGCATTGCCGGCTGACTCAATGGTTTCGCGGTATTCATTGCCGGGTTCGCCGATAAAAACGCGGGCGTCGATCAGGCCGGGAACGATCAGATTGCCGTTGCAGTCAATGATTTTAGCGCCATCAGGTGCGCCTTGGTTCATTGCGGAGGCACCTGCACCGACGATAAGACCGTCCTTCACGAGAACAGAGCCCCGTTCGTCCATGCCGCGTGACGGGTCGATGATGCGGGCGTTTTGGAAAAGGGTAACCGTCATGGCCGCGCGTCCGCTGGGTTGCGACGCGGGTCGAGCAATGCTTCCATCACCGCCATGCGCACGGCGACACCCATCTCCACCTGTTCCTGAATAACACTCTGCGCCCCGTCGGCGACTTCCGAGGCAATCTCTACACCCCGGTTCATGGGACCGGGATGCATTACCAATGCCCCGTCATTGGCGAGGCCGAGCTTTTGTTTGTCGAGGCCAAAGAAATGGAAATATTCGCGCACCGAGGGCACATAGGCTCCAGCCATACGCTCGCGTTGCAGGCGCAGCATGATGATGACATCCGCACCTTGCAGCCCGTCTTCCATATTGCGATGAACTTCGACGCTCATTTGGTCCGCACCGGTAGGTAAAAGCGTTGATGGCGCGACGACCCGGACGCGGGCACCCATGGCGTTGAGCAGGATGATATTGGAGCGGGCGACACGCGAGTGGGTGACATCGCCGCAGATCGCGACAGTCAGTCCTGATATGTTGCCAAGCTTGCGTCTTATAGTGAGCGCATCAAGCAGCGCCTGCGTCGGATGTTCATGCGCACCATCACCGGCATTGACCACCGAACAGGCGACTTTCTGCGCCAAGAGCGCGGCGGCACCTGCCGAACCATGACGGATAATAAGAATATCAGGATGCATGGCGTTCAGCGTCATCGCCGTATCTATCAGGGTCTCACCCTTTTTTACGGATGAATTGCCGACCGACATATTCATGACATCCGCGCCCAGCCGTTTTCCTGCAAGTTCAAACGACGCTTGTGTGCGCGTTGAGGCTTCGAAGAAGAGGTTGATTTGCGTGCGACCGCGCAAAGTCGGACGCTTTTTATCGGATTGTCGGGAAAGTGGCACCGCTGCCTCAGCCCGGTCCAACAATATCTCAATATCGTGTTGCGATAGCCCCTTGATGCCGAGCAAATGGCGATGCGGGAAGAGGGGAAAGGTATCGTTCTCGGTCATGTCAAGATCGGGCTATAGGCGTCTGAGGGATAACCTGCAAGACGCCGACGAAGTACAGGGCCCTTTGTTCCCAAATATCGTCAACACGGGATGGCCGTAAGGGCAGGCGCGGTCGGGAAGTTGTCTGTGGCATATCTGTCTTGGTATATCATTATCCAAAAAATGCATTTGACAGTTATGGAGTCAAGACGCATGTTCGGAGTCCTGCGGAGGCGCAGGACGCTTTCAAACTCACATCTTGTCGGACGACTGGGAGGTTCCAATGACAAATCTTACACGCCGTGAATCCTTAATGCTTATGGCCGCCGCTGGCGGCGCTGCTGTTTTGGGTATTCGCCCTGCCTATGCTGAAATGCCTAAGCTCGCGAAGAAGGACACATACAAGGTTGGCTTTGCGCAGACAGAGAGCAACAATCCATGGCGTTTGGCTCAGACCAAAAGCATGGAAGATGAAGCCGCGAAGCGTGGCTGGCAGCTGGTTTATACCGATGCCGCCGGTTCAGCTGCCAAGCAAGTCGCAGATGTTCGCTCCATGATCGCTCAGAAAGTGGATGTGATACTTCTTGCGCCACGCGAAGAGAAGCCTTTGATTCCTGCTGTTATGGAAGCCAAGAAGGCCGGCATTCCAATGTTCCTCATTGATCGCAACGTTGACCAGTCGCTTGCCAAGGGCGGCGAAGATTATGTTGCATTCATCGGCTCTGACTTTACCAAGGAAGGCATGCAGGCTGCGGAAGTACTGACAGCGGCTGTCGGAGGCAATGCCAAGATCATCGAGTTGCAAGGCTCGACGGGTTCATCACCTGCCAATGATCGCATGGCGGGGTTTGCCACCTATATCAAAGATCATCCTGGCATGCAGATCATTGCGTCTCAGTCAGGTGATTTCTCCCGTGACAAGGGCCGTCAAGTCTTCGAAACACTCTATCAGGCGCATCCAGAAGCGACCGCTCTTTATTCTCATAATGACGAGATGACGATGGGTGCCATTGCGGCAATGGAAGCGGCTGGCAAGGTGCCGGGCAAGGATCTCATCATTGCCTCCATCGATGGCACAAAGGACGCAACCCAAGCGCTTCTAGACGGAAAAGTTCTGGTTGTCGTTGAATGCAATCCAAAGTTCGGTCCTGCCGCATTTGACGCTATAGTGAAGTACGGCAATGGTGAAACACTGGAGCCCCGTCTCGTAAATACAGACCGCGTGTTCACAAAAGAAAACGCTGCGGCATATATGCCCGAAGCCTACTAGGCTTGAAGTAAAAACACTTAACCCGGACGGGGCACTATACACGCCGTCGTCCGGGTTGGGACGTAACGATTTCACACCTTGTTTTCAGCTCCAATATTGTACCTCATCCAGTATGATAGATCCTCAGCCACTTCTGGCCATGAAGGCCATCGATAAGTCTTTCGGAGGCGCTGCCGCGCTTTCCGCCGCCTATCTTGAGATTATGCCCGCCGAAGTAATGGCCGTTGTCGGTCAAAATGGCGCCGGCAAATCGACCATGATCAAAATCTTGAACGGTGCCCATCAGCGTGATTCCGGCACGATTGAGTTCGACGGCATGCCGTGGACCGCCGGTTCGCCGCAGCAGGCACAGCGCGCCGGTGTCAGTACGATTTTTCAGGAAATCAATCTGATTGCCTATCGGAGCGTTGCCGAGAACATTTACCTTGGCCGCGAAGCCAAGCGCTTTGGCGGGTTTCTTGACTGGAAGAAGATGAATGAAGGGGCGGAAGCTTTGCTCGCCCGATTCAATGTTGACGTCGATGTCACCCAACCGCTCGGGCAATTTTCGACGGCCATTCAGCAAATGGTAGCCATCGCGCGGGCTGTCTCCTTTGATGCCAAACTGGTGATTATGGATGAGCCGACCTCTTCACTTGATGAGGCCGAAGTCGCCGTGCTTTTAAGAACAATCAGGCAGTTAAAGGCTGACGGTGTTGCTGTTGTGTTTGTGAGCCATAAGCTGGACGAGCTCTATGGCGTCTGCGATCGCGTGACTATTATGCGCGACGGGCGCACCATTTCAGTCTCCAAGATGGCAGACATTTCAAAATTGCAGTTGGTTGCCGCCATGCTTGGTCGTGACCTTGCAGATGTCCGGGCAAGTGGCGCAACGGCGTTCGGCGACGGCGAAAAGGCAATTGGGGCTGAATTACTTGTCGCAAAATCAATTGCCGTCGGGCGTCGGGTCTCGGATGCAAGTTTTGATATTCGCAAAGGCGAAATTGTCGGGCTTGCGGGATTGTTGGGTTCGGGACGAACTGAAACGGCGCGAGCGGTCTTTGCTGCCGATTCAAAAACCAAGGGGCATGTCCGCTTTGATGGGGCCGACCGGGACTTCAAAACCCCGGCGGAGACAATTGCGGCTGGAATGGGTTATTGTTCAGAGGATCGCAAGGTCCAAGGCATCGTGCCGGACATGTCTGTCGCTGACAATTTGACGATGGCGTTGCTCCCGACTTTGACGCGGATGGGCATGATTGACGAAGCAGCGCAGCGCAAAATTGTCTTACAGTTCATCAAGGATATTGGCATTAAATGTTCGGGACCGGACCAGAAGATACGTGAACTCTCTGGCGGCAATCAACAGAAGGTCTTGCTCGCCCGCTGGCTCTGTATGAATCCGAAACTGCTTATTCTTGATGAGCCCACTCGCGGTATAGATGTCGGTGCCAAAGGCGAAATCCAAAGTCTCATTCGGCGCTTCGCTGATGATGGCCTCGGTGTACTGATGATTTCTTCAGAACTGGAAGAAATTGTCGAGGGTGCGGATCGTGTCTTTGTCTTGCGCGACGGTGTTACTGTTACCGAGCTTGCCAAGGCAGACATATCTGAATCCGCTGTCATGCAGGCTATGGCACATGGTGCGTCAGAGCTAGTTGGAGCTGCGGTGGTGAATAATGCATAACTACAGCCCGCTGCTTCGTCGGTATGGCGTGTTCATCGCCCTTGTCGCCTTAATACTCTTCAACCTTGCGGTCACGCCACACTTCGCAACAATGCAGACGCTGTCCGTCAATCTGACGCAGGTCTGCACCATTGTTATTGTGGGCGTCGGCATGACCCTTGTGATCGCGACGGGAGGTATCGACCTTTCCGTCGGCGCCCTCATGGCGATTGCCGGTGCTATGTCACCGATGTTTTTTACCGGTGCTCTTATCCCGGTGTCGAACATCTATATTCTCATTGCGCTCGGCATAATTTTTCCGATCATCATCACGAGTTTTTTCGGACTGTTTAACGGCTGGCTCATAAACCGATTTTCCATTCAACCGATTATTGCCACGCTCGTGCTGTTCATTGCCGGACGCGGCATTGCGCAGGTCTCGACAAATGGTGATTTGCAGGTGTTCAAAGTGCCTGAGTTTCAAGCGATTGCCATTGGCCGCGTGCTTGGTGTGCCGTTTCAAGTCTGGATTATGGTCGTTGTGGTTGCCGTCGCTGCCTTCGTCTTGCAGCGAACCGTGTTCGGCAGGCAATTGTTGGCCGTCGGTGGCAACGAGGCTGCAGCACGTTTGTCGGGCGTCCCGGTTAAACGGGTAAAACTCATTGTTTACATGGTTTCTGGATTTTGTAGCGCTATAGCGGGTCTCATCGTAATCGCAATGAATTCTGCCGCCGACGCCAATTTGATCGGCATGGGGATGGAACTCGACGCCATCGCAGCGGTGGCAGTGGGGGGGACTTTGCTGACCGGCGGCAGGGCCACAATTATTGGAACGCTGTTCGGAGCGCTTATCATCCAATTGGTGC
>JANOYJ010000262.1:0-5801 GCA_031428815.1 Phyllobacterium sp. | reverse complement strand
CGGAAGGCTGATGCACCATGATGCGGGCGTTCGGCAATGCGTAGCGCATGTCCTTGTGGCCCGCGGTCAACAGAAGCGAACCCATAGAAGCGGCTTGTCCAAAGCAGAGCGTTGAAACCGGCGGCTTGATGAACTGCATCGTGTCGTAAATCGCCATACCGGAAGTCACGACGCCGCCCGGCGAATTGATATAGAGATTAATCTCTTTCTTCGGGTTTTCAGCTTCAAGAAACAAAAGCTGTGCGCAGACCAGCGTTGACATGCCGTCTTCAATCGGGCCGGTGATGAAAATGATGCGCTCTTTGAGAAGGCGCGAGAAAATATCGTAAGCGCGCTCGCCGCGATTGGTCTGCTCGACGACCATCGGCACGAGGTTCATTGCCGTCTCAATCGGGTCACGCATGTCCGTCTCCACTGTTCCGATCAGCAATGCCTTGCCGACTCAATTTTGCTGTTGGTTAGCGGTAGATAGGATGCGCGATGGGGCTTAATCAAGATGGGGCGTTGGTTTGGCTTGTGCGAGGGTTAATCGGGTCTCTCGCGCAACTCAAACTTCTCACTCACCCGAAATGCCCTGCAACCGTGCCAAGTCTTGCTGCATTTGCTGCAGGACGTGTTCTTGCAATTCAAGTTTTTTCAGTCGGCCTATGTATTTGGCGAGTTGTTCTTCGGGTTCGACTTTCTTTTTGGATGGTTTGACAATGGGGGATACGGCATCAAAGGGGCGGATGGCGTCATCGGCGGCGCTTTCGTAGCGGGCGCGCAGGCCGGTTTTTTCGCGACGCACTTCGGAAATAACGTCTTGCAGAACCTTGTCGAGCCGCTCGATCCGCAAGTCGTCGTTTTTGCGGTCACGTTCGGCGCTTCTCACTTGAAATTCCGCTTTTGCCATTATGTTACCTCTGCTTTGCTGTCGGGATTGCCCGAGAAGCGTGGTCTTGAAGTTCATGGTCGCTCAAGTTGTCGAAAGTGCGGACGTTGGGCGCGCAAGCAATTGTGCCGACAGAAAGTTAACCGGAGATTTCAACGCCATCAATAACCAGAGTCGCACGGGCGCCGCATAATTTCTCATGGAAACACCAAATGCTATCGGCTAGCCTTGCCGCATGATTCAGAAGCCGGACTATCTTAATTTCGATCCAATCACGCGGCATCTCAGCCTTGATCCGCACGAACCCGCATTCTTTCAGGATCCATACACCGCCTATGCTTTTCTGCATGAAACGGCACCGGTGTTTTACTGGGAGGAGTTCGGGTTTTGGTGCTTCATCGGCTATGATGATGTTTCGAAACTCTTGCGGGATCGCAGTTTTGGCCGGGAGAACCCCAATGGACCGCCCTCACCTCAGCCGGAAAGTTCTCCGCGCGGGCATGTTCGGCATTTTGATGCACTTGAAGAACATTCGCTGTTGGAGCGCGAGCCGCCGGTGCATTCGCGGCTGCGTACATTGGTCAACCGCGCCTTCGTGTCGCGACAGGTGGATCGGCTGAAGCCAAGGTTGGAGGCGCTGTCGCACCAATTGATTGACGGGTTTGAAAACGCCGGATCGGTTGATCTCATTCAAGCCTATGCCAAGCCACTTCCTGTGACCATCATCGCCAATATGCTTGGGATCGATGAGGCGATGGGTCCGCAATTGATTGAGTGGTCTAATGCCATGGTCGCGATGTACACGTACGGACGAACGCGGGAGGTGGAAGACCATGCGGATTTGGCCTCGAAGGAGTTTGCGGCATTCATTCGTTCTGAAATGAAGGCACGGCGGAACCGGCCGGGTGACGACCTTTTAAGCCTTCTCGCTGCGGCGGAAGCGGACGGGCAGAAACTGACCGAAGACGAGTTGATCTCGACCGCCGTGCTCTTGCTTAATGCCGGGCACGAAGCGACGGTGCATCAGACGGGCAATGCGGTGAAGACACTGCTGGAACAGTACACCGATCCGAGGTCACTGTTCACATCTGATGAAATGACGGCAGCGATTGTAGAAGAAACCCTGCGTTTTGATGCGCCGTTGCATATGTTTACGCGTTTTGTGTCGAACGAGGCGGCGGCCGTTGATAGTTTTGTGGATAGATTTGGCCTCAAGCGCGGAGACAAGGTGGGCTTGATGCTCGGTGCGGCGAACCGCGACCCGAAGACGTTTACAAACCCCGGGACCTTTGATCCCTCGCGCAAAGACCAGAAGAATGTCAGCTTTGGTGCCGGGATTCATTTCTGTATCGGTGCACCCTTAGCCCGTCTGGAGATGCAAGTATCGCTTCGGGTTTTGTTTGAACGCTTGCCGAACCTCAGACTGGCCGAAGCGCCAAAATATCGCGACAGCTATCATTTCCATGGGTTAGAGAAGCTGAATGTTTCTTGGTGATTTAGAGGCGGATAACGTATTCTTTTCGTGTGGTTTCAATGACTTGCCATGTCCCTTTGAAACCCGGACGCAAGATAAAACTGTCGCCGTTGCTGAGATGGTGTTCATATCCTGACTCATCTGTAATGACAGAAACACCCGAGAGAATGTGGCAAAACTCCCACTCGTCGTATGAAATCAGCCATTTCCCCGGGGTGGATTGCCAGACACCTGCATAAAGTCCGTCGCGCTCTTCCATATTCCAAGCGGTATGAACTGGATCACCCAAGAGCAGTTTTTCGTGTGCGGGGCGGGATATTTCCGGCTCAATGCCATCGATATTAATTGCGACGAAAGATTGACTGCTCACAATTTGAACTCCTGATTTGGTAAATTGCCGTGTTTATCGGTTAGATATGGCGCTTAACGCGATCTAAACCTCTTCCGCTGCAAATTCCTATATTGTTACAGGAGCGGGGCGGGTAAAATGTTTAGGCGCAACAGTGACGGTATTGCGGTTTCTGCCTCAATACGGATGAATGACGGGGCAATTTTGATAGGCACTATCAATTGCGGCGCAAGCGGGCGGCTTGAGAATTTGCTGTCTGGCGATAGTTCCTTCATTGAATTCGTTTCGAAAGACGGTCAGCAACGCTTCGTCGCGCGTCATCAGGTGGCCTCCATTGAGCCCCTGGCCGCGATATCTGAGCCGCGTCTTCCGAATGTTGAAGATGACACAGACCCTTTCGAAGTGCTCGGCCTAAGTCGTGGCGACACCGTCGAATTCGCAATGGCAGTGTTTCAGAACAAGCTTCGCATATATCATCCGGATCGCTGGTCGGGCAGCGATATTCCGTTCGAATTCAGCCGTTACGCCGCCGAAAAAACCAAACAGATCAATATGGCCTTCACAGCCATTCGAGCGGCGATGCAAGCAAGCGCCGACAAGCACGTCACTGAACGCCGCGAGAAACCGTATTTTGGTGTCTCAAAAATTGCGAGTTAGCTATAAGCCACTTAACGCCTGTTCCAGATCCCCGATAATATCGTCGACATTCTCGATTCCAATCGATAGACGCACGACATCCGGCCCTGCCCCCGCGGTCAATTTCTGCTGATCTGTCAATTGCTTATGGGTAGTTGACGCCGGATGGATGACGAGCGAGCGCGTGTCGCCAATGTTCGCCAAATGCGAAAACAGCTCAAGACTTTGCACTAATTTAATGCCCGCCTCGTAACCGCCTTTGACGCCAAAGGTAAATACAGAGCCTGCTCCGTTCGGGGAGTATTTCGACAGAAGCTTGTTGCTCGGGTGGCTTTTGAGACCCGCATGATGAACCCATGTCACCTTCGGATGCTTTTCCAGCCATTCTGCAACTTTCTGAGCATTATCAGAATGGCGCTGCATACGAAGCGGCAAAGTTTCGATACCGGTGAGGATCAGCAACGCATTGAACGGCGCGATGGCCGGGCCCAAATCACGCAGGCCAAGCACGCGGCAGGCGATAGCGAAAGCAAAATTGCCGAAGGTTTCATGCAGTTTGACGCCAGCATATTCCGGACGAGGCTCTGATAACATTGGATAATTACCTGATTTCGACCAATCAAAAGTACCGCCATCGACAATAATGCCGCCCATGGAATTGCCGTGACCGCCGAGTAACTTGGTCAGAGAGTGCACGATTATATCTGCGCCATGCTCGAAGGGTTTGATGAGATAGGGTGTCGCCAGCGTGTTATCGACGATGAGTGGCAAGCCATGCTTGTGAGCGATTTTCGCAATCGCCTCGATGTCAGTGATCTGGCCGCTTGGATTTGCAATGCTTTCAATGAAAACTGCGCGCGTCTTCGGCGTAATGGCGGCCTCAAATGTCGAAAGATCGTCCGGATCAGCCCATTTCACATTCCAATTAAAGCTTTTGAACGAATTGCCAAACTGGTTGATTGAGCCGCCATACAGCTTCTTGGATGCGACGAACTCATCGCCTGGCTGCATCAGTGTGTGGAAAATCAGCAATTGTGCAGCGTGGCCGGACGCTACAGCAAGCGCCGCTGTGCCGCCTTCCAACGCTGCAACGCGTTCTTCAAGTACCCCTTGGGTCGGATTCATAATGCGCGTGTAGATATTGCCGAATGCCTTCAAACCAAACAGCGAGGCGGCGTGGTCGACATCGTTGAAAGTATAGGCGGTGGTTTGATAGATCGGCGTGATGCGGGCATTGGTCGTCGGATCAGGTTTCGCACCTGCATGAATGGAGAGTGTTTCAATTCCGGGCGTGCGTTTGGCCATGGCCGATCCTCCGTTTGAGTTTATTGAAGCCTAGCAAAACCAACAGGATTCGGCCGGGCTTTTGTTTGATGAATGAGGTGCTCAGCAAAACAGTTTTCCGCTTGAAAGGAAAGCAGAAGAATCCTGTTCGAATTGACGATCAATTGTGGGGGGCAGCGCCGCTGAGGCGAGGTATTTCAATGGCGGGGCAGCGGTTCATCACGACCTTGATGCCCGCATCTTCGAGCCGTTGCGCGGACGCATCATCGCGTACTTCCAGCTGCATCCACACGGCTTTGGGCTTCCAAGGCAGCGAAAGAATTTCGTCCGTGAGTGCAGGAATGGCATTGGGGGCACGGAAAACATCGATCATATCGACCGGTGTCGCCAAGTCCGCCAAGGAGGCAATGATGATTTGGCCTAGAACAGGTTTGCCTGCCTGACCGGGGTTAATCGGCGCGACGTCATAGCCCTTACTCAACAGAAAGCGCATGACTCCGTAGCTTGGCCGCGCCTCGTTGATGGAGGCACCTACAATAGCTATCGTTTTAGATTCATTCAGAATTTCGGCGATGTAATCGTCGGAATATTGATCGTGATTCATACGGGTAATACCATCCTGCCTTCATCATTAAACGGGAAAAACGGGTTGTGCGCAACCTCCCAGAGGTGTCCGTCAGGATCGGCGAAATAGCCCGAATAGCCACCCCAGAACACCTTTTCGGGACGCTTTATCTCTTTTGCACCAACCGATAAAGCATGGGCGAAAACGCGATCCACCTCCGCCTCGCTTTCGGCATTGTAGGCGAGGGTCACGCCGGAAAAACCCGGCTGAGAGTTTTCGACCTTGGCGTCTTCCGCAAGCAGTCCTCTCGGATAGATGCTAAGCACCACACCATTCAGATCAAAGAACGCGACATTGTCCTGGCTCGCGGATGACGGCTTCCAGCCGAGGGCCTGATAGAAGGATTTGGCCCGCGCAAAATCAGACACGCCAAGGGTGACTAGGGTTAGTCGCGGTTTCAAAGTCATCAATATTTCCTACCCTTCCGAGCCAAGTAACGCGCTCAATTTGCCCAAAAAAGGGCGAACGGTTTCTATATTCGCATCACTTGGTTTCTTATCTTGTGCGCTCCCCATGGCTTCATGCAGTCCCGCAATCATTTGTTTCTTTTCGTCTTCCGTAA
>JANOYJ010000261.1:0-2417 GCA_031428815.1 Phyllobacterium sp. | reverse complement strand
TGAATTCTCCATTCCTCAACACCAAACTATTTCCTGAAGATAAAGCAGGAGGTAACATCGTTTCAAGCAATTCAAAAAGCGATTGGCCTCTTTGGGAGGTATTTATCAGAAGTAAACAAGGCCTCGATCATAAACATGTAGGAAGTTTACATGCAGCCGATGCACAAATGGCAATTGAAAATGCAAGAGATGTATATACCCGAAGAATGGAAGGTGTAAGTATCTGGGTAGTGGAATCAAAATATATTCATGCTACCAATCCGGACGAAGCAGAAAGTTTGTATGAGCCGGCACAAGATAAAATTTACCGGCACCCAACATTTTATCAATTACCCGAATTACAATGTCTTTGAAAACATCGCCTCACCTCTTCGCGTGCAGCGCATGTCAGAGAGCGAAATTAAAAACCGCGTCGGCAAGTTTGCCGACCTTCTGCGTCTGACTCCGATGCTCGGTCGCAAGCCTTCCGAGCTTTCCGGTGGCCAGCAGCAGCGTACAGCTTTGGCGCGGGCTTTGGTCAAGGATGCTGACTTGGTACTTCTCGACGAGCCATTGGCCAATCTCGATTTCAAATTGCGCGAGGAATTGCGCGAAGACTTGCCCAAACTTTTCCATGACCGCGACTGCATCGTGGTCTATGCGACGACTGAGCCAACCGAGGCATTGCTATTTGGTGGCAATACGGCGGCGATGAATGAGGGCCGCGTCACGCAATTCGGGCCGACCGGTGAGATCTACCGGCATCCCAATGATTTGACCACAGCGCGGGTATTCTCCGAACCGCCGATGAATGTCGCCAAGGTCACCAAGACCGGCAAGAAATTCTCACTTGACGGCGTCATCAACTGGGAAGCGGCGGGCAAGCTCGCCGCTCTGGCTGATGGCGAATATATATTCGGCGTCAGGCCGCACCATGTCTCGCCAACCAAATCCTCGGCATCGGCCGTCAAGGTCGACGGCCGCGTGAAAGTCACTGAACTCTCCGGCTCTGAAAGCATTATTCATTTCGACATGCTTGGAAATTCTTGGGTGTCGCTCACGGCGGGCATTCATGCGTTCAATGCGGGTGACAAGGCCGAACTTTACATGGACGTCGCGCGCGGGCTCTATTTTGGTGCCGACAACCGTTTGATCGAGGCATAAAATGGCAAAGATTACGCTCAATGACCTGCGCCATTCCTACATGCCGGACCCGAAGGTTCCTGCTGACTATGCGCTTAAAAAGCTCGATGTCGAATGGCGCGATGGCGGTGCCTATGCGCTGCTTGGACCTTCCGGTTGTGGTAAGACCACGCTGTTGAACATCATTTCCGGGCTCCTCATTCCGAGCCATGGCAAAGTACTGTTCGGCGACCGCGATGTGACGCGCCTGCCAACCGACGAGCGCAACATTGCCCAGGTTTTTCAGTTTCCCGTCGTCTATGACACGATGAGCGTCTACGACAATCTCGCCTTTCCCTTACGCAATCGCGGTGTGCCGGAAGCGCAAGTCGACAAGCGTGTCCGCACGATAGCCGAGATGACGGATTTGACCGGCATGTTGAAGCAACGCGCGTCAGGTCTTACGGCCGACGGCAAGCAGAAGATTTCACTTGGTCGCGGGCTGGTGCGCGAGGATGTCAATGTCATCATGTTTGACGAACCGCTGACAGTGATCGATCCACATCTTAAATGGCTCTTGCGCTCCAAGCTCAAAGAGCTGCATCAGCGGCTCGGCACGACAATGATCTATGTGACGCATGACCAGACCGAGGCGCTGACCTTCGCCGACCAAGTCGTGGTGATGAAGGATGGCGAAGTCGTGCAGATAGGCACGCCGGTTGAACTGTTCGAAAAACCACGCCATACATTTGTCGGCCATTTCATTGGCTCGCCGGGTATGAACATCATGCCCTGCACAGTGAAGGGCGGCTCCGTAGCGGTCAGCGGCACGGAGATTGCGGTCGATAATGCTCAAGCTATTCAGGGCATGTCGGGCGCGTATGAACTCGGTGTGCGCCCGGAATTTACCAAATTTGCCGCAAGTGGCCTTCCGGTTCAAATCGCCAAAGTCACTGACACAGGCCGCAACCGCATTGTCGATGCCCGCCATGACGGTCGCTCGATCAAGCTCCTGGTCGAAGAGGGTGAGGAAATCCCCAGCGGGTCCGCTTTCCTATCTTTCGACAAGGCCCATTCGCAAGTTTACGGTGACGGTTGGTTGGTGGAGTGAGATCATGAACAAAACCGTCAATCAAAAAGCTTGGTTTCTGGTCCTTCCCGTCATTGTATTGGTCGCTTTCAACGCGATCATTCCCTTGATGACCGTGGTGAATTATTCGCTGCAGGAAACTTTTGGCGACTAACACAATGACGGGAAGGACCAGAAACCAGGCTTTTTGATTGACGGTTTTGTTCATGATCTCACTCCACCAACC
>JANOYJ010000260.1:0-1809 GCA_031428815.1 Phyllobacterium sp. | reverse complement strand
GTGCGTACCGGACTTGGACTGAAAGCACAGATCAATAAGAAGTCAGTATTTGACCGCAAGAACTATTTCTATCCCGACCTGCCACAAGGCTACCAAATTTCGCAGTTCACCCAGCCGATTGTCGGCGAGGGCAAGGTGCTGGTCTCGGTGGGGCCGGACCGGCAAGGTAATTTTGAAGATGTTGAGATCGGCATTGAGCGGCTGCATCTGGAGCAGGACGCCGGCAAGAGCATTCATGACCAGCATCCGACCATGTCTTACGTGGATTTGAACCGCTCGGGCGTGGCGCTGATGGAAATCGTTTCCAAGCCTGACCTCCGCTCTGCCGATGAGGCCAAAGCCTATGTCACCAAGCTGCGGATGATTCTGCGCTACCTTGAAACCTGCGACGGCAATATGGACGAAGGCTCGATGCGGGCCGATGTGAATGTATCTGTCAGGAAGCCCGGCGGCGAATTCGGCACGCGCTGCGAGATCAAGAATGTCAACTCGATCCGCTTTGTCGGCCAAGCCATCGACTACGAAGCGCGTCGCCAAATCGCCATCCTCGAAGACGGCGGCTCAATCGATCAGGAAACACGGCTTTTCGATGCCGTCAAAGGCGAAACCCGCGCCATGCGCTCCAAGGAAGAAGCGCATGATTACCGCTACTTTCCAGACCCCGACCTGTTGCCACTCGAATTCGACGACGCTTTTGTCGAAGCCCTGCGTGGCAAACTGCCCGAACTCCCCGATGACAAGCGCCTCCGCCTCATAGCCGAGCAGGGCCTCTCCGCCTATGACGCGTCGATTTTGGTCTCCGAAAAAGCCATTTCTGACTTTTACGAAAAGGTCGCCAAGGGCCGCGACGGCAAGGCGGCGGCGAACTGGGTCATCAACGACCTGCTCGGCGCTCTGAACAAAGCCGGTCAAAGCATTGAAACTTCACCCGTTTCCCCCGATCAACTCGGTGCCATCGTTGATCTCATAAAAGACGGCACGATATCGGGCAAACTCGCCAAAGACCTGTTCGACATCGTCCTCAATGAAGGCGGCGACCCGCGTGAAATAGTCGAAACCCGCGGCATGAAACAGGTCACCGACACCGGCGCCATCGAAAAAGCCGTAGACGACATCATCGCCGCCAACCCCGATCAGGTGGCCAAAGCCAAGGAAAAGCCGAGCCTGGCCGGCTGGTTTGTCGGGCAAGTGATGAAATCCACCGGCGGCAAAGCTAACCCGCAAGCGGTGAGTGATTTGGTGAAGGCGAAGCTGGGGCTGGAGTAGGCGGCGCCGCAAAAATCTCGGATGTGGAGCACCGGTATTACGTGTATGGCAACGCAACCCACTCTTTTGGAAAATCCATGAGCACCTATATCCGCACCGCCAATGAGCGCGATTTGCCCGCGATCCAGAAATTGCTCCGTACGACATGGCACGCAACGTACGATGCCATTTACGGGGTTGAACAGGTCAATGCGATCACCAAGGATTGGCACTCGCTGGTTAATCTCAAGGCGAGCCTCGACCGGCCATATTCAGAATTCGTCGTCGCTGAAGGAAGCGACGGGATCGTCGGTATCGCATCGGCCAGCCAGTTTGATGCGAACTACGCGATGCTGCATCAGCTTTATGTTCTGCCTGAAGCGCAAGGGCAGGGGATAGGCGGCGAGCTCTTGCAAGAGATTGCTGAGGCGTTCCCCGATGCCAAGGCGATCCGACTTGAAGTCGATGCGACCAATCACAAGGCCGTCCGGTTCTATGAGGCCGGCGGTTTTACGAGTCGCGAAGAAACAGAAAAATGCGGCAAACCGGGTTCCGGCATCGCCG
>JANOYJ010000259.1:0-2166 GCA_031428815.1 Phyllobacterium sp. | reverse complement strand
GCAAGAGCTTTTCGAAGTCCGCGACATAGCGATCAACCGCGGTGCGGAACTCGCTGTCGGTCTGATATTTGCGGCGGATTTCGTCGAAGGTCTGCTGGCCCTTGATGGTGTAGAGACGGCGCGTGAAGACATTGCGCTCGCCGCCGCGATAGCGCTCCCAGAGTTCGACCGAGGCATTGTGGTCGATGGCGCGGGCAATATCAACCGAGAGTGAGTTGAGCGATTCAACCACGTGCAGCGGCGGGCGGGCTGCTGCTTCGGCAGGTGCGGGGGCTGGTTCTTCCTCAGTGGAAGCGCGGCGGAGCAAATCCGATACCCATCCAGCCTGTTTGGCTGCTGGTTCACGGGCGGGGGCTTCTGGTGCCACTGGACGCGGTGCCGCGGCGACGTTCGCATCAATGGTTCCGCGCAAGGCAGGCGCTTCGGTTCTGACAGGTTGCGGGGCCATAGGACGCAGGACAGGCTGCAGCGGTGCCGATACGATGCGTTGCTCGCTTGCCGAGGGCGACGCGTCATACATCCGGCCGGTCTTGGACACGATGTCAGACAGCTCTTTCAACGCGTTGATCTGCTCGGACACCGCGCGACGCATTTTTGATGTGGATTCGCGGGTTTCCTCGGGCAGCTCCATGACGCCGCGCTTCAACTCATTGCGCGTGGCTTCGAGTTCTGTGCGGATGGAGGCGGCAGTCTTACGCATTTCCTCTGTTGCATCAGCAAACTTGCCGGTGGCTTGGTCGACGATTTCCGAGACAGTCGCGTGGATTTTCTCGGACGAATCGATGGACCGGGTTTCGACGCGCTCAAACGCAGTTGTCACAAGGTTTTCAAATGAGCGAAGGGTACGTTCGATTTCCTCGGATTTTTTGACCAGCCCAATGGCAAGGCTTTCGAGCGAGGATTGACGGTCTTCCAAGGTTGTGGACAGGCTTGCCTGAGCGGCGTTGAGAAGGTCTGATGCCGAGGCAAGAACCCGGCCATGCTCGTCGAACCGGCTGGCAATAGACGCGACTTCTTTCAATGTTTGGGTGGAAATATCCGAGAGGCGATGGACGTTCGTTTCCAAGATACGGTTGGTTGTCGAGATCGCATTTGTCGCCTTTTCGGCGTTTTCGGACAGGGTAGCCGAATTTGCCGCGAGCGAATTGGAGCTTTCAGTGATGCGTTGATCGACGCTGCCCAGATTATTGGTCGCCATATCAATCAATTGACCGAGGCTCATATTGGATGCCGATAAGCGGTCGATGAGATCAGCGACGCCCGTCTCAAGTTCGGTACGGGCTGATTCCATTGCAGCCAAAGTTTCGGACGTGCGGCTGGCAAGCGATTGAACGAGCGCCGCGTTTTCGCGGCGCAGACGCTCGGTGGCTGCCTTAGTGGCTTCCTCAAGCTGCGATGCGGCGGTTACGCCGCTTTCGGCCATGCGGTCGGCGATCGGTTGCGCGGTTTCTTCCAAAATGCGCGAGATTTCGCGGGTCCGCTCGTCGAGCATCGAGGTGAGATTGAACGTACGATCTTCGAACGCCTGCGCTGTCGAATCCACTTGTTCGGCAATGCGGTCATTGAGGGCGGTAAGGTTTCCGACCGAGGAGGACACGCTGGAAGCCAAGCGGCGTTCAACTTCACCCGCACGCGCATCAAGCTCTGCCGATACTTGATGAACACGCGACATAATGCGCTGATCGGCTTCGTCCAAGGCAGTGATGACGGTATCGGAATGTCCAATAAAGGCCTGAGCGGCATCAGTCGCACGCAGGTTGAGGCGCGAGTCCACATCGTTGAGTGCGGCGAGAATGCCGTCCGTATGGCCGGAAAGCGCCACGGAAGCCTGCGCTGTGCGCTCGCCAATCCGCTGACCGGCTTCATCCAACGCGCTGATAAGACCGTCCGAATGGCCGGCGAACAATTGCGCCGCTCCGGCCGCACGCTCATTGAGGCGCGTATCGAGGTCATCAAGGGCCAAGAGGATGCCGTCGGCATGACCGGCGAGGGCTTTTGCGGATTGCGCGGTACGCTTGCTGATTTTCTGATCGGTATCATCCAGAATACCCGACAGTTCTTCTGCGCGTGCGCCGAGTTTTGCTTCGGTTTCAGCGATACGCAGATCGATGCGACCGACGAATTCCGGCGGACGGGCGATGAAACCCGTCTGAAGGCGACGATCAC
>JANOYJ010000258.1:0-1724 GCA_031428815.1 Phyllobacterium sp. | reverse complement strand
CGGCGAAGGCACCGTCACTGACGCTGACATGGCGATGGCCAAACTCAAAGCCACAGAAATGTTGGCTATGGTCGCCGATGAAGCGATTCAGATCCATGGCGGCATGGGCCTGATGGACGATCTCCCCTTGGAGCGCATCTGGCGCGACGCACGGGTGGAGCGTATTTGGGAGGGGACGAGCGAGATACAAAGGCACATTATTTCGCGCAGCCTGTTGCGCAGGGTGGGTGGGTGATGCGGCGCGGGTTGTCCCCCTCCCACTCGTGGGGAGGGGCTAGGGGTGGGGGCGCACAGCCCATGACCGTTGGTCAGAATGCGCCGCCCGCTACTGCAACTTTCCGCGAATGGAAATTGGTTGGAGCACCCCCACCCCTTCCCCTCCCCACAAGGGGGAGGGAGAACCCCTGCGCATTGCTTTGACCCGCCTCGAACGCCTCCTTCGCCCAAAATCCATCGCCGTCCTCGGCTCCGTCTGGGCTGAAAATGTTATCGAGCAGTGCCGCAAAATGGGTTTTTCCGGACCAATCTGGCCGGTTCATCCAAGCAAGCCGCTTATGGGCGGGTTGAAAGCCTATCTCTCCCTCAGTGATTTACCAGACGCGCCGGACGCAACGTTTATCGGCGTCAACCGCTATGCGACGGTCGACATCGTGGCTGAACTCAGCGCGATGGGAGCGGGCGGGGCGGTTTGCTTTGCTTCCGGTTGGACAGAAGCAGGCGAGCCGGAACTGCAAGACAGGTTGATTTCTGCCGCAGGTGACATGCCGATCCTCGGTCCGAATTGCTACGGCGTCATCAATTATCTCGACGGCGCATTGCTTTGGCCTGATCAGCATGGCGGCAAGCGTGTCGACAAGGGCGTGGCGCTGCTGTCGCAGTCATCCAACATTGTCATCAATCTCACCATGCAAAAGCGTGGTCTGCCAATCGCCTATGTCGCGTGCTTAGGCAACGCGGCGGTTGTCGGCTTGGCTGAGCTTGCGAATGCGCTGATCGCTGACGATCGCGTTACGGCTATTGGCATGTATATCGAGGGCATAGACGATGCGGTAGCATTCGCGGCTTTTGCTGAAACTGCACGCGCGGCAGGCAAGGGCGTTGTCGTCATCAAGTCCGGCAAGACGCTCGCCTCACAGAGTGCCGTCGCTTCGCACACCGCAGCGCTCGCGGGCGGCGGCGCAGCCTCTTCGGCGTTCCTACGGCAAGTGGGCGTAGCCGAAGTGAGCACACCCGCCGAACTCATTGAAACATTGAAGATTTTCCATGTTCACGGACCGCAAATCGGAACCCGGCTGTGCTCGCTTTCCTGTTCGGGCGGCGAGGCGGGTTTGGTCGCGGATATGGCCGCGCCCTTGCAGCTCGATTTCCCACCGCCATCCGATACGCAGTGCCAGCGGCTCGCCGACATTCTCGGACCTATCGTCACTCTCGCCAACCCGCTCGACTATCACACGTTCATCTGGGGCGACGGGCCGCGTACGACTGATGTCTTTACCACCCTGCTCTCCGGTTATGATGCAGGCATTTTTCTCATCGATCCACCGCGCTCCGACCGCTGTGATCCCGCCTCGTACCAACCCGCGCTGGACGCCATCGTTTCGGCGGCCAAAGCCACAGGTAAGCCCGCCTTTCCGGTCGCCTCGCTGCCCGATAACTGCGATGAGTTGAAAGCCGTCGCATTGATGGACCAAGGCGTCGCGCCCTTGATGGGTCTCGAAACCGCG
>JANOYJ010000257.1:0-2005 GCA_031428815.1 Phyllobacterium sp. | reverse complement strand
TCTGGTCGAAAAGCAACGGGAATTTGCCAATCAGCCGGGCGGTGCGGTGCTGGACGGGCGCGATATTGGTACGGTGGTTTGCCCTGATGCTACGGTAAAGCTCTATGTCACGGCCTCAGCGGAAGTGCGCGCCAAGCGGCGGTTTGACGAGGAATTGATGCGCAAGGGGGATGCGGATTTCGAAGAGATTCTCGATGACATTGAGCGGCGCGATGCCCGCGATATGGGACGCACCGATTCGCCGCTGAAACCGGCTGAAGATGCGCACTTGCTTGATACGAGCACAATGGATATAGAAACCGCGTTTCGTGCGGCGGTCTTCATCATTGATGAGAAACTGGCCTCGCAAGACAAATAATTGTTTCTCCGCCAGCCTTACCGCGCCGGACGCTCCTCACAGAGCACCATCAGCCTTTCAGACAAAGGCGGGGATGGCGGAAGAAATGGAACGTAACGCTAACCCACCGGTGCCTTGCCCGACAATACGGGCTTTTCAGGAGAACATATGTCTAAAGCTGCCCCGATGAAGGAAGATTTTGCTGCCCTTCTCGAAGAATCCTATCTCACCAATGATCTGGCCGAAGGTTCGGTTGTCAAAGGTATCGTTATTGCCATTGAAAAAGACATGGTCGTCATCGACGCCGGTCTGAAAGTGGAAGGGCGCGTCGCGCTTAAAGAATTTGGTGCCATGGGCAGAGACGGTGGTCTCAAACCCGGTGATACCGTTGATATTTATGTCGAGCGCATCGAAAACGCGCTTGGCGAAGCCGTTCTGTCGCGTGACAAAGCGCGGCGCGAAGAGAGCTGGGTCAAGCTCGAAGAGAAGTTTGCCAAGGCAGAACGCGTCGATGGCGTGATTTTCAATGTGGTCAAAGGTGGTTTCACCGTCGATCTCGATGGCGCGACGGCTTTCTTGCCACGCAGCCAAGTGGACATTCGCCCAATCCGCGATGTGTCGCCATTGATGCATGTATCGCAGCCGTTTGAGATTCTCAAAATGGACAAGCGCCGCGGCAACATCGTTGTCTCGCGCCGTTCTGTTCTCGAAGAGAGCCGTGCGGAACAGCGTTCGGAAATCGTACAGAACCTTGAAGAAGGCCAGATCGTTGACGGTACCGTCAAGAACATCACTGATTACGGTGCGTTCGTTGATCTCGGCGGCATTGATGGTCTGTTGCATGTCACCGACATGGCATGGCGCCGCGTCAACCATCCGTCGGAAATCCTGTCGATCGGTCAAACCATCAAGGTTCAGATCGTTCGTATCAATCAGGAAACCCATCGTATTTCGCTGGGCATGAAGCAGCTTGAATCCGATCCTTGGTCAACCATTGGCGACAAATATCCAATTGGCACCAAGATCCAGGGCAAGGTCACCAACATTACTGACTACGGCGCATTTGTTGAAATCGAAGATGGTATCGAAGGCCTAATCCACGTTTCGGAAATGTCCTGGACCAAGAAGAACGTTCATCCCGGCAAAATCCTCTCCACCACGCAGGAAGTTGACGTCATTGTGCTCGAAGTGGATCCGGTCAAGCGCCGTATCTCGCTCGGCCTCAAGCAGACTCTCGACAATCCATGGGGCACATTCGCGCAGACCTTCCCGGTTGGCACGATTGTTGAGGGCGAAGTCAAGAACAAGACTGAATTCGGTCTATTCATTGGCCTCGAGGGCGATGTGGACGGCATGGTGCATTTGTCCGATCTCGACTGGAACCGTCCGGGCGAGCAGGTCATCGAAGAGTTCCAAAAGGGCGAAATGGTCAAAGCCATCGTGCTCGATGTGGATGTCGAAAAAGAACGCATCTCGCTTGGCATCAAGCAACTCACCAAGGGCGGTGCCTCTGAGGGCGCAAGCGCCGGATCATCATCCGCTGCTTCAACCGCACCATCATCGTCAGGTGAGCTTCGCAAGAACGCGATTGTTACCTGTGCTGTTACCGGTGTTACTGATGGCGGCCTAGATGTGAAGCTCGTTGATCACGAACTCACCTCGTTCATC
>JANOYJ010000256.1:0-2185 GCA_031428815.1 Phyllobacterium sp. | reverse complement strand
CGAACGGGAGAGACGCTCGTCGAGCCGCGTCAACGCCGATGTCGCAAGCACAATGGGGGCGAACAGAACATCGAGAGGTAAATGTTGAAAGTCGTAAGCCATTGAATTGATGTTATCAAATGCACTTCAATAAAGCTATATCATTATTGACTTGCGTGATGTCGTATTAAACCGATGACCCTAATTCACTATTGATAAGTATCCAGTATCGATAGTGATAGACGTCGCGGCGAAAATCCGTAAAATCGGGGCAAATCAACGCCATCTTCACCCATGGGAGCCAAATATGTCCGACAGAAGCGCCCTGCCCTTGACGTCCACCGAAGCCCCAATGCGGCAAAGGGCCAGTCTATTCCGTTCTGGAGCCCGCTTTGTGACGCCCGGCACGCGCCAGATCGACAAAGCGGCGCTTGACCTGCGTGAACAAGGCGGGTGGCAGCGGACCAAAATAACCGTCCCCCGTGTCCAGCGGCCGCAGATCCGGTCCCGGCCAGGCGAAGCGATTGCTTTGCGTAAGGACGATCCACGATCTTTCTTGGTCCAGCCGCAGCCGGTTTTTCACGGCGTTAGGAATCTCCAGCGCTTCTTCGGCATTGTTCGGAGGCGTGTGGGTGATCGGCAGAACCCGAACAATCGGCGTTCCATCCTCCAGCGTGATCACAAGCGCCAGCACAAGACAAGGCCGGTCCTTGTCGCCCTCCTCGCGTCCCTCAAGATGCTGCCAGTGCCAGAGATAGGAATAGCGCAGGACATGACCGACTTTAATGTCAGCCGGCAGCATGCTTTCCCCTCACGGGCGTTTCCGCGAGCTCGGTATTGAGGTGGTCAAACCCGGGGTCCATCTCAGCGTTTTCGACGCCGGCGATTTCGGTCGCAGAAAGCTGCGAGGTCAATTCGACCCGCCGGTCGCGGCTGGCGAGACGCACATAATCCTCATAAGCAATCAGCACCGTGCGCGGGCGGCCGTTCTTGGTGATAATCACCGGTGCACGCACGGCAGCGTCCTGATAGACGCCAAAACTTTTGGACACAGTGGCCGCTGTCACAGTCGATGTCATTGCAACACTCCTTTATTACGGAATATACGGGATTTACTCAAGTGTAAACTGAAATCAGTAGGGATGCCATGATACCAAAAGATCCAGTGCTCGAAGGCAGGGTTACCGCCACAACACGCTCCCGCGCCGAAGAGTTAGACGCACTTGACGCCATCCTGCCGTTCAACCGCCGCGAAAAGCTGGCGGAGCTTCTGACCGATGATGATGTCGCCACGCTCAAGCATCTGGCCAAACAGGGGCTTGGCAACAATACAATGCGCGCGCTGGCGTCGGATTTGGCCTATTTGGAGGCGTGGAGCCTGGCCTCGACAGGTAAAACCCTGCTTTGGCCGGCCCCCGAAGCGCTTTTAATCAAATTTGTCGCCCAGCATCTTTGGGATCGGCATGAACATGTACTGGACGCCAATCATGGCATGCCGGACGCCGTCAGTGTCGCGTTGCGTGAGAACGGCCTGCTCCGCGTAAATGGACCGCATGCACCCGCCACGGTGCGCCGCCGCCTGTCGTCTTGGTCAACGTTGACACAATGGCGTGGACTGACCGGCGCCTTCGATGCGCCCGGATTGCGCAGCGCGATCAAGCTCGCCGTTCGCGCCTCCGGGCGTCCGCGGGGTCGTAAAAGCCAAAAGGCGGTCACGGCGGACGTTTTGAGTGCTCTTTTGAAGGTCACAAGCAGCGGGAGACTGGTCGATGTCCGCGACCGCGCGCTTTTGCTTCTGGCTTTTGCCTCGGGCGGGCGGCGACGCAGCGAGGTGGCCGCACTTCGGGTCGACGATTTGATCGACGAGGAGCCGGTGCGCACCGATCCATCCGATCCCGATTCGGCGCTCCTGCCCTGCCTCACCATCCGTCTCGGCCGCACCAAAACCGCGGCGGCGGACGAGGATGAGCGCGTCATTCTCATCGGAAAACCTGTCATTGCGCTCAAAAACTGGCTAGAACGCGCCAATATCTCATCCGGTCCGCTATTCCGTGGCATTGACCGCTGGGGTCATATCGACCGCAAGAGGCTCGATCCGCAATCCGTGAACCTCATCCTCAAAACCCGCATCCAAGCCGCCGGCCTCGACCCTTCGGCCTATTCGGCGCACGGTCTGCGCTCCGGCTTTCTCACAGAAGCCGCCAAT
>JANOYJ010000255.1:0-7054 GCA_031428815.1 Phyllobacterium sp. | reverse complement strand
GCGGATACCGTTGTTCTTTTGCCAAGCCCCCGCTTGATAGTCCCAGAATGTATAGACTTTGCCGGCGTCGGTCGTCGCACGGACGGCATCGGTGAGACCTAGGGCCTCGAGGCGGCGGAAAGCTTGGCGGGATTCCGGTTGGAACAGAGCATCGCCTTCCCAGACTTTCGGATTGAAACAGTCTTTGGGTTCAGCGATGACATTATAGTCACCGGCGAGAATGAAAGGCTCCTCAAATTCCAGACGCTCTGCCGCATGAGCAATCAAGCGATCCATCCAGCCGAGTTTATATGGGAATTTCTCCGTGCCGAGCGGATTGCCATTGGGCAGATAGAGACAGCCAACGCGGACAATGCCTGCGCCATTCGCGTAGACGCCCTCAATATAACGCGATTGGATGTCGCCCTCGTCACCCGGCAGACCACGCGTGATTTCGAGCGGGCTGGTCTTGGACAGCAGCGCGACGCCATTAAAGCCTTTTTGGCCGTGGGTTTCGACATGATAGCCGAGCGCTTCAATTTCCTGCCGTGGGAAATTTTCGTCAATGGATTTGATTTCCTGCAAGCAGACAATGTCCGGCCCGCATTCCTGCAGCCAAAGCAGCAGGTTCTCGATGCGAGCTTTGACGCCGTTTATGTTCCAAGTGGCTATTTTCATAAGAGCGACCAATGATGCAATGCATCACCTTAGAGCGGCACGGCGCTCGTCACAATTGGCGGCGGAAAAACTTATTGTCGATAACGATCCGCGGAAAGCCGGGGGGCAGTTCGCTCTCTTGGATTTCGGCGAAGCCATTTTTGCGGTAAAACTGGTGCGCGGCGTCCATGACCGAGGTTGTGCCGAGGGTGAGCTGGTTGATTTGATTTGCTCTGGCAAAATCAAAAAGGGAGTTTAGCAGCGGCATTGCAATGCCCGTCGGGCCGCGCCAATTTTTGCTGACGAAGAATTTTCTGATGCAGCCAGAGTCTGGTCGAAACTTGAGCAATGCGATTGTTCCGACGATCTCACCGTCTAGACTCTCCGAGACAATGAAGGTTCCGCCTGGACGGATGTATACGTCGTCAATATCCGAAAGATCGGGCTGGTCCGCCAAAGTGATTGAAAGTCCGAATTCGTTGCGTTGGATACCGTTGATTAGCGCGCCGATTACAAGCTCGTCTGCCTTGACGGCTTGGCGAATCCGAAAGTCGCTCGCCAAATAATTCAAAGTGAGAAACTGGTGCCGCAGCCGCAGGATGCAGTTGCCAGCGGGTTTTTGATTTGAAACGATTGGCCCATCAGATTGTCGACGAAATCGATTTCAGAGCCGTCCATATATTCAACCGAGACAGGATCAATCAGCACCTTCACGCTGTTTTTCTCAATGATGATATCATCCGCATCGGCGCCTTCGGCAAGATCGAACTTGTAAGAGAACCCCGAACAACCGCCTCCCTCGACTGAAACGCGCAGGGCGGATTTGCCGGTCTCTTTTGATAATATCTTGGCAATCCGGTTTGCTGCGGCATCAGATACGCTGATCGTGTGCATTGATTACTCCGAATGCTTTCCCCGCGGCGCAAGTCCATTGCGCAACGCCATGCCGAGTAGGTAAGAATGATGGAGAGTGAAGTCAATGTGGGGCGCGTTATGTCATTTGAAGGGATCGGGCTTGGTTATCAGCCCCGCGCGGCATTTGCCTGCCACCCCGATCAGTCGCAAGGACGGTTGTTTGCGCAGCCCCCTAGCGCCACCCGCACTGAGTTTCAGCGCGACCGGGACAGGATTATTCATTCAACGGCGTTCCGTCGACTGAAGCATAAAACGCAAGTGTTTATCAGCGATGAGGGCGATCATTACCGGACACGCCTGACGCATACGATTGAGGTTGCACAAATTGCACGGGCCTTGGCTCGCGCATTCCGGCTGGATGAGGATTTGGCTGAAGCGGTGGCATTGGTGCATGATTTTGGGCATACGCCATTTGGCCATGCGGGCGAGCGGGCGCTAGACAGGAAGATGCAAGGCTTTGGCGGATTTGACCATAATGCGCAATCGCTCCGCATAGTCTCAGGTTTGGAACGACGCTATGCTGAGTTTGATGGCCTTAACCTGACGTGGGAATGCGTTGAGGGCTTGGTAAAGCATAATGGACCGCTTGTAGATAAGGATGGAAAAGGACTGAAAGGGCCAGTGCCCGAGACGATTCTGGACTTAGATGCCAGGTTTCCGCTAGGCCTTTCGACATTTGCCTCCCTAGAGGCGCAGGCAGCGGCGATTGCGGATGATATTGCCTATGACGCCCATGACATTGATGACGGCCTTCGCGCCGGAATTTTACAAATTGATCAATTGAGTGAAGCGCCAATGGTCGGCGGTTTGTTGAGCGAGGTGAGGGCGCTCTATCCCGGACTCGATCGAAACCGTGTCATTGGTGAAGTCGTGCGTCGGCAGATTACGGCGATGGTCGAGGATGTAGTTTCGGAGACGGCCCGGCGACTGGATGTGTTGAGCCCAAAGAACGTTACGGATGTGCGGGCGGCTGCCAACACCGTCGTTGGTTTTTCATCGCAAATGGCAGATACCGAAAAATCGTTGAAGGCATGGCTCTATCAATCGCTTTATCGTCATCCGTCAATCACGGATAAAATGAACTTCGCCGAAAAGGTCGTCGAGGACTTGTTTGACATTTATACCGAAGAGCCGGGAGAAATGAGCGAAGGCTGGCGCGAACAAATGGCAGGTGCTGACAGCACAAACCAAGCGCGGCATGTGGCAGACTTCATTTCCGGCATGACGGATAATTTTGCCTTGGCTGAATATGGCCGTTTGTTTGACCGCAAGGTCGAATTGCGATAGCGCACGGGCAAATGCCGGAGTGTCCGGCCCACGGGTTTTACATGAATATTTTTGCTGACTTTACCAATAGAATCACCAAAGCGCTGCAAACACTGGACTTGACAGGCAAAGACGGCGCTGTGGTTGATCTAACGCGTGTTGCTTTTGAACCCCCGCGTGATCCAGCCCATGGCGATCTAGCTTGCAACGCGGCGATGGTATTGGCCAAGCCGCTCGGCCTCAATCCGCGCCAGCTTGCCGAACAGCTCGTTGAGCTCCTTCGTGAGGATCAAGACATCGATACACTTGAGATTGCCGGACCCGGTTTCATCAATCTGCGTCTAACCGCGGGCTATATTCAACGGCATTTGTCGGTCATCTTGTCCGAAGGCAGGCGCTATGGCACTTCAACCTTGGGTGTCGGCAAAAAAATAAATGTGGAGTATGTTTCGGCCAATCCGACGGGCCCGATGCATGTTGGCCATTGTCGGGGCGCGGTGTTTGGCGATGCGCTGGCAAACCTTTTGACCGCTGCCGGCTATGATGTGACCAAGGAGTATTACATCAATGACGCTGGTGCGCAGATCGATGTGCTGGCGAAGTCTGTGCTTCTACGCTATCGCGAGGCGCTCGGCCAAGAGATTGGCGAGATACCTGCTGGACTTTACCCGGGCGATTATTTGGTGCCTTTGGGCCAAGCGCTAGCGGCAGAGTTCGGTCAAGCTCTCAATCAGATGCCGGAAGCCGAGGCACTTGATATTGTGCGAACCCGCGCAGTTAATGCGATGATGGTCATGATCCGTGCCGATCTCGACGCACTCAATGTGCATCATGATTTGTTTTTCTCCGAGCGCTCGCTTCACGCCAACTCCGAGAAGAAAATACGCAGTGTGATCAATGATTTGACGCTAAAAGGTTATGTTTATCGCGGCACCTTGCCGCCGCCGAAAGGTCAAGTGCCGGACGATTGGGAAGACCGGGAGCAGGTTCTATTCCGCTCCACAGATATGGGCGACGATCTTGATCGTGCGCTGGTCAAGTCCGACGGGTCATTTACCTACTTCGCCGGCGATGTCGCCTATATGAAGGATAAGTTTGATCGCGGATTCAGCGAGATGATTTTCGTTCTTGGCGCGGATCACGGCGGTTATGTGAAACGCATGGAGGCTTTGACCAGGGCGATATCAGACGGTGGTGCCCAATGTTCGATATATCTAGTGCAATTGGTAAAATTGTTCCGCAATGGTGAGCCTGTGCGGATGTCGAAGAGATCCGGTGATTTTGTGACCTTGCGGGAAGTCGTTGAAGAGGTGGGTGTCGATCCTGTCCGGTTTATGATGCTGTATAGGAAGAATGACGCGCCTCTGGATTTCGATTTTGCCAAGGTGACCGAACAATCGAAGGATAATCCGGTATTCTACGTCCAATACGCTTCGGCACGTTGTCATTCTGTGTTTCGTATGGCCATGGAGCAAGCACAGATTGGGCCGGACGAACGGGCGGCGGCAAGTCAACATGTGGGGCTGCTTACTGATCCAAGTGAACTGGCGCTGATTCGTAAGCTGGCAGAATATCCGCGCTTGATCGAAGGCGCCGCTTTGTCGCGTGAGCCGCATCGGATCGCGTTTTATCTTTATGATCTGGCTTCGATGTTCCATGGACATTGGAACAAGGGCTCAGAAAACCCTGAATTACGGTTTGTTAAGGTTACTAATCCATTATTGACCATTGCCAGACTGGGTTTAGTCGCGGCGGTTTGCAGTGTTCTTGCGTCCGGACTTGCCATCATTGGTGCTGACGCGCCGGAACAAATGCGGTAACGCATGCGTGAGAACCGTCACCTTTTGCCCACATTGCGCTGGTAAGGCGACGAAATTGCGGGTCGATGGGAGTTGAACCGCGCGTTATGCAGGAAATTGGCATGGCTGACAGCGTATTGATGAAGAACAGGGATTATTCCGAGGTGGAGATCGCTGAGGACGATCCGCTGATGGAATTGTCCCGCATTATAGGTTTGGAGCCGCGTCGCGATCCGCCATTGCAAGTCCGTGAGCTTGAACCTTTTGGGGTAAGGCAAGAGCCAGTTTTCGCTCCTGCACCGGCCTTCAAACACGTAATTGCAGAAGAGCCGGAAGTTGAACTGCAGCCGGAGTTCTCGGATGAACTTCAGCAGGATTTGGCGGACGAATTAAGCGCCAGTCTCGAAGCGGAAGACGATTTCCTGGAAGTGCCGACATCCGTTGATTTTGCACCCGAAGTACATCCGGGGGCCGAAGATCATCTCCATCAGAGTGCCGCGGAGATACCAGTGCCGCATATCATGGTGTCGTTTCCCCAGCCGGTGCAAGATGACTCGTTATCGTTAGAAGACGAGCTTGAAGCGATGCTCAACCCAGTTGAGCATCCAGCAACACCGTTTGGTTTTAGCCCAGTTTTGGATGAGGTAGAATTCGAACAAACGCCGAGTTCCACTCGTGCGGCCTTCGATGACTTCGATGCACGAATTGTCGAACCGTCGGATATTCAAGCCCCTAACGAGGATGCCCGGATCGACATGAATTTTGATGCCGAGCCTGCCTTTGATGAAATTGAGCCGCTCGCGGAAGAACCCGCATGGCTTAAGGCAGCGCCCATACATGTTGCGCCAGCGGTCGAGGAATCCTCTTCAAAGTTCGATGAACACTATGAGGCGAGTGAGCCTTATTTGGAATCCGAGATGGTCGTTGAAGAGGCGCAGCAATATGAGTCAGTCGCCGAGGTGCCAGAGCCCGCTGATGCGTTTGATGCGCCAAGCTCATCAATTGCAGATCGATTATATGAACATGTTGTCGCAGTGCAGGAGCTGGAGCCGATTGTCGAAGCCGTGATCCATGAAACGCGTACTGTTGAAGTAACGGATGCCTTTGATATTCCTGATTTTGAATACCAGGACCCCGATGCAGCGCCGACGGTTGACAGCGCTCATTCTTCCTATGAGGATATTTACGAGCCCGTGGCGTACTCAAAGCCCGTAACGGCGGCCGTGGTCACTCCGCCTGTCGCACAGTATGACGAGGCTGACTTTGACCAGATTAACGGTGCGATTGCAGATCTTGAGAATGAACGTGCACATGCAATGCACGTCGAAAGTCGCAATGATGCCGCGGCGCCGATCGCGCTCGCTGCCAAGCGTGATGACCGTACCGAATTCATTGTTGATTCCGATGACGATTTTGCTGCGAGCCTTGATATTCCATCCGCTCCCCGCGCGATGCCAAAACACAATTCAGGGCGCAGCTATTTTATGGCGGCAGGAATTGGTGCGTTGGCGCTGCTTGCTGGTATCGGCGCATACGCTTGGACCACGGGTCCGACTTCGTCGACAACGTCAAGCGCACCGGTTGTGATAAAGGCCGATGTTGAACCGGTTAAGATCGCTCCGGAAAATCCGGGCGGTAAGGTCGTACCTAATCAAGATATTGCCGTCTATAACAAGGTGGGCGGGGCGAATCCCGAGGCCGTCGCGCAAAAGTCTTTGGTATCAAAGACCGAGGAACCGGTTGATCTCATTGAAAAAACAGCAGCTCGCGTTGTGTTGCCCGGACCGGCTCTCTCTGAGCCGGAGGCGCAAGTTGCCAAGGCCGAAGACCGCGTTGATGCTGCCTCAACGAATGAAGCGTCCGAGGTCCAAGCAGAGGTTGCCAGCGTGTCACCGAAAAAGGTGCGCACCATGGTGGTCAAATCAGACGGCTCTCTTGTTGAACGTGCCGCAGCAGCTCCCGAAGTCACTGCCGCAGTTAAGCCGATATTAGTCAAACCGTTGGCGGAGGCTGTTATTCCTGCAAGAACGGTTGCGACCAAGCCGATTGTTGTCGACGAAGCTGTCGGTGCGGTTGCGAAAATCGAAGCTGAGACTCCGGAGGTCGCGCAAGTGGGCGAGCCAGTTGTTTTGGCTAAAACGCCGGTTGCGACCGAAGAGGTTACAGTTGCTGCGATTGAACCTGACGCTACCCAGGCCATTGCCAAAGTTGGGGAACCTGAAGCGATGGAGGCGACGCTGGCAAAGCCGCCAGTAAAAGCCGTAAAACTAAAGAAGATATCGCAAAAAGCGGCTAATGCAGAGGCTGTCGCTGAATTGGCGGCGGTTAATATTCCGCTCGTGGATGCACGACCTGCAGAACAACCCGTGACGATTGTTGCGAAGACTGGCAAGACGCCGTCCGCGGTGCCAGCGTCAACCGGCGGTAATTATGTGATT
>JANOYJ010000254.1:0-2932 GCA_031428815.1 Phyllobacterium sp. | reverse complement strand
AGTGGCCTCGCGGGACGTGTCATTTTTATCGCCGACATCGACCATGCGGGCCGCGCCGCGCTCATCAAGATGTGTGAGGCGCTCGCTGGTCATGCTGCGAGTTTTCCGGTGAGGAGCGCACGGGTGGCGGCTGTGACATCGTTCTGGCGCATGAGACTTTCGCCGACGAGAAAAGTGCCGATGCCGGAAATGGCAAGTCGCACGCAATCGTCATGGGTGAAAATGCCGCTTTCACCGATGAGCAGGCGATCGTCCGGAATGAGGCCAACCAAAAGTTCGGAAGTTTCAAGGCTGACTTCAAATGTGCGCAGATTCCGGTTGTTGATGCCGATCATGCGGGACTTCAGGTTTAGCGCCCGCTCGGTCTCCGCCTCGTCATGCACTTCGATCAGGGCGTCCATTCCGAGTTCAAACGCTGTCTCCTCAAGCTCCATCGCCATCGCGTCATCAACGCTCGCCATGATAATGAGAATAGCATCGGCGCCCCAGGCTCGGGATTCGTAGATCTGGTACGGATCAAACATGAAATCCTTGCGCAATGCGGGCAATTTACTGGCATTGCGGGCGGCGGCGAGGAATTCGGGTGCCCCCTGAAATGACGGGCCGTCGGTCAAGACAGAAAGGCACGTCGCGCCGCCGCGTTCATAGGCCTTTGCAAGCGCCGGTGGGTCGAAATCAGCACGAATGAGCCCTTTGGACGGGCTAGCTTTCTTTATCTCTGCGATGAGTGCGAAATCGTGCTTGGCCCGCCGTGCTTCAAGGGCCTTCTGAAAGCCGCGAGGCTTGGCTTGGTCGAGCGATTTGGCTTTGATTTCGGCGAGCGGAACGCGCTGTTTGGCAGCGGCTATTTCTTCGCGTTTATAGATTTCGATTTTGCGCAAGATGTCAGCCATTGGAGACTGCTATCAAAGTATCGAGCGCCCGTGTGGCGGCACCGGAGCGGATCGATTCTGCTGCCATCGCGACGCCGTCCTTGAGATTCGTGACACGACCCGCAATGATGAGCGCGGCGGCGGCGTTGAATTTGGTAATGTCGGCGTAGGCGCTTGGTGCGCCTTTCAACACCGAACGCAAGGCAGCGGCATTCTCGGTCGGATCGCCGCCCTTCAGCGCCTCTGGCAAGCAGCGCTCAAGGCCCGCATCTTCGGGCGTGATTTCAAACGTCGTAACCACGCCATCTTTCAACGCGGCAACTTTTGTGGTGCCGGCAAGCGTGATTTCATCCAGACCATCGCCATGAACGACCCAGACATTTTCAGAGCCAAGCTCTTTCAATACATGTGCCAATGGTTCGACCCACTTCGGTGAGAAGACGCCGAGCAATTGGTTTTTGACACCGGCTGGATTGGAAAGCGGTCCCATCAGGTTGAATATTGTCTGCGTGCCAAGTTCTATACGATAAGGCCCGACATGTTTCATTGCCGGGTGATGGCCTTGCGCAAACATGAAACCGATGCCGGCCTCTTCGATGCATTTGACAATGATTTCGGGCGACACATCCAGCTTGACGCCCAGCGCCGCCAAAGTGTCCGCCGTGCCGGATTTGGACGACATCCCGCGATTGCCGTGTTTGGCGACCTTAACCCCACATCCCGCGACCACAATCGCCGTCGCGGTCGACACGTTGTAGGAGCCCGACGCGTCGCCTCCAGTTCCGACAATATCCATGGCGTTATAGGGTACAATGACCGGAATGACCTTGCTGCGCAGTGATGCAACAGCGCCGGATATTTCATCCACCGTCTCGCCGCGAATGCGCAGCGCCATCAGAAACCCGCCCAACTGCGCAGGCGTCGCACCGCCGGTCAACATCGAGTCAAAAGCGTCCGTCGCTTCCTGCCGCGTCAGGGAAGCGCCAGTGGCGACTTTTTGAACAAAGGATTTGAACTCTATCATCTTAGTTCAAAATCGACTGTTCGATGAGCGGTTGGTTTATCGTGATAGGAAAAGCAGCTTGCAATTTTGCGACCAATTGGTCGAGCAAATCATCAGACATATTGGACGAAACACGCTTCTTTTCGTCGGCACCGATTGCTGACGCGGATTTATCTGTCGGCTCATAGATCTCGGCAATTTTCATAACAATCTGCATATCTCCGGACCCGCCTGCGGAAACTGTGACGTAATCCTTGCCGCCGCCAAACGCCGCCTCAACCGTCGACGCATCAAAGTCCGCATCTTCGACATCGCGTTTCAATCCACGTTTAGTCTCTTTGGTCAATTTGAGTTCGCCAGCCACCTCGTCCATGGACTTGCCATCCTTGATTTTCTTGGCGACCTCGGCAGCTTTGATCGCAAGCCGCTCAGCGCCCTGTGCCACTTTCCAATCGGCCACGACTTTGTCTTTTACTTCTGCAATCGGGCGCTCACGCTCAGGCGTAATGCCGACCACTTCATACCAAAGAAAGCCGTTGGAACCCAAATTGATCGGTGCATTCTCAATGCCTTGTTCTGCCCCAAACACGGCATTCAGTAGCGCGGCTGAGTCAGGCAAATCCTTGATGATGACTCCTGCCGGGGTTTGCCCGGTCGCATCAACTGCGTCCAAGGTGACAATTTTCAATTTGGTTTTAGCCGCCGCCGCATCCATCGGTTCGCCGCCGCCACGCGCGTCTTCATAGGCGTCATGCGATTCCAACAGATCGGCATTGGCCTGAGCCAGCGCCATATCTTTGCGAATCTGATCCTTTACCTTGTCAAAGCCTTCTACCGATTCCGGCGTGATCGTGGTAACGCGCAAGAGAACTGAGCCAAATTGACCGTCGATGACCTCGCTAATGGCACCCGACGCGAGGGCGAAGGCTGCTTCCGCAATTTTCGGGTCCGGCAAGTCACCTTTTTGCAGGTCGCCAAGGGTAACATCAGCCGATGTCTTGTTTTCCGACTTGATGATGTCATCAAACGTTACTCCTGCCGCGATTTTAGCTTTGGC
>JANOYJ010000253.1:0-2496 GCA_031428815.1 Phyllobacterium sp. | reverse complement strand
CACACCCGGCATCGCTGTGGTCATTGTCGGGGAAGATCCCGCGAGCCAGGTCTATGTCTCGTCCAAGAGCAAGAAAGCCAAGGAATGTCATTTTCATTCCGTGCAGCACTCGCTTCCCGAAATGACGTCCGAAAACGATGTCTTGGCACTCGTGTGCAAGCTCAATGCCGACACCGAAATCCACGGCATTCTCGTGCAATTGCCGCTGCCCAAGCACATAGATACCGGAAAAATCATTCAGACGATTGCGCCCGACAAGGATGTGGATGGCTTTCATTTCGTCAATGTCGGCAAGCTCGGCGCTGGCGAATTGGACACGGCCTTTGTGCCCTGCACCCCTGCCGGTTCCATGCTTCTCATCGGTAAAATTCATGGCAAGGATCTTTCCGGTCTCAATGCCGTCGTCGTCGGACGCTCAAACATTGTCGGCAAGCCGTTGGCCAATCTCCTCATGCTCGCTAATGCCACTGTGACCGTGGCGCATAGCCGGACCAAAGATCTCCCCGACGTTTGCCGCAATGCCGACATTCTGGTGGCGGCGGTTGGCCGCCCCGAAATGATCAAAGGCGATTGGATCAAGCAAGGAGCGACCGTTGTCGATGTCGGAATCAATCGTATTGCCGCGCCGGAAAAGGGCGAGGGCAAAAGCCGTCTTGTTGGCGATGTGGATTTTGCCGGCGCAAGCGCCAATGCGGCCGCGATAACGCCCGTACCGGGCGGCGTAGGGCCGATGACGATTGCCATGCTCATGGCGAACACCGTCGTTTCGGCATTTCGCACCGCTGGCTTAACGCCGCCGGTATTTTGATAACCAGTATCGATAAAACGACGACCTTTGTCGAAACAATGTTTGCTAATGGCCGCCTTTCGATTAGGAAAGGCGCATGTCCTCCCTTGACGCCAAAGGCCGCCTGTTCACCTTCCTGTTGACCGACAGGTTTGGCATGTTTTCGCTGTCCGCCGCGATAGACTGTATCAGGTCGGCCAACCGCTTGAGCGGCAAGGATTTTTATGCGTGGAAGACGATCTCCGCGACGGGCGACACTGTGACCGCGTCGAATAATATGCGCATCAATGTCGATCATTCGCTCAATGACATGCCACAGGCCGACATCTTTTTCGTCACCTGCTCGTTCTCGACCGACGTGCCGGACAAGGCAAAAATCCTCACCGCCTTGCGCCAAGTCGGGCGGCGCGGAGGGGCGCTGGGCGGATTAGTGATGGGCAGCGAATTGCTGGCCGAAGCGGGTCTCATGGCAGGTTATCGCTGCACGATCCATTGGGAGAACCGCGCGGCATTTCGCGAGAAATTCCCGGATATTGAATGCACCGGCAATATTTTCGAGATTGATCGCAAACGCTATTCCTGCGCAGGTGGCACGACCGCCATCGACCTGATGCTCGAAATAATCAAGACCGATTTCGGCCCCGCGCTTGCCGCCGAAGTCGCCAACCAGTTCCAGCACGAGCGCATCCGTCCCGCCACCGACCGCCAGCGCATCGGCCGTGAACGTGATCTGAACGGCAAGTCCGAAAAGCTGCGCATGGTCGTCGAACTCATGGCCGACCATCTCGAAGATCCGCTCACGGCTGTGCAATTGGCGAGTTCCGTCAAGCTCTCGGTGCGCCAAATCGAGCGCCTCTTTCTGCGCCACCTCGGAATGACGCCGGGGTCGTATTATATGAGCCTGAGACTGGAGCGCGCCCGCGAATTGCTCCGCCAAACCAACGCCCCGATCCTTGATGTCGCCCTGCAAACCGGCTTCGGCTCGCATTCTTACTTTGCGCAGAGTTACCGTTTGCAGTTTCAGCGCTCGCCGAGTGAGGAGCGGCGGACGGCGTATTAAGTGAGCACGAAAGGCGCGGATTGTCCGCGTCCATGAACGATGATATACAACGCCTGCTTTGCCCTTTCCAAAAAGGAGGCGGTTTTGGAAGCATTTGTTCACCATGTTTCTCTCGCCACGGCGGACCTTCCGCGTGCGCTGGCGTTTTACTGCGGTGTTCTTGGTCTGAAACAAGTCGACCGGCCGACCTTGCCCAAAGCCGGTGCATGGCTGGAGACGGGACAGTCGCAAATCCATTTGATTGAGTACCCCGACGGAACGTTTCGCCGAAAGAGCGTGATTGACAACCATGATGTTCACTTTGCGCTGCGCGTCGAAGATTTTGAAGCCGCGTTGAAGGAACTGACCGAAAAGGGATATCGCGAAGATGCGGGAGAAAATGACGCAATGCGCGTTCTCGTCAGGCGCACGGGCCCGGTGGGCTTCCCGCAGATCTATCTGTTGGATCCGGATCAGCACACAGTGGAAATCAACGCGGTGGCGTAGCTAGGAGCAACGACAAAGGTCCCCGCCTCCGTGCGGGAGGGTCAGGGCTGCGAAAACATCCAAGACCTGCCTCGCGGCGGAGACACGATGTCGAGCGCCAGCGCGTGGCATTCTCGCAAGAGGTCGTCTACCGCATGTCCAGAGCGCTTTCGTGAGCCCGGCG
>JANOYJ010000252.1:0-1757 GCA_031428815.1 Phyllobacterium sp. | reverse complement strand
GATGCTGCAATGTCGTCATTCACCGGCTGAATTTGCACGCCGAGCCAACCACGATTGATTTTTCCGTCGTCCATCAAATCATTGATGACGTCCTTGGCGGTTGACGCCGGAATGGCAAACGCAATGCCGACATTGCCGCCGGAAGGCGAGAAGATGGCAGTGTTCACGCCAACGACTTCGCCGTTGAGATTAAACGCAGGACCACCGGAATTACCGCGGTTTACGGCGGCGTCAATTTGGAGGAAGTTATCATAAGGACCAGAGCCTATGTCGCGGCCGTTGGCCGAAATAATGCCAGCAGTCACCGTTCCGCCGAGGCCGAACGGATTGCCTACGGCAACGACCCAATCTCCGACGCGGACCTTGCTGTCGTCAGCAAATGCCACATAGGTGAATTTGCGGGTAGGCTCGACTTTCAGCACCGCCAAATCGGTCCGGGCATCTTTGCCGATCAATTTGGCATCCATTTCTGTGCCATCGTCGAGGACAACAGTGAACTGCTCACCATCATCGACCACATGATTGTTGGTTACAAGGAAACCGTCTTCAGAAATGAAGAAGCCTGAACCCTGACCGGCGCTACGCTCGGCGCGGGGCTGGCGTTGACCCCTGCGGTCACCATTTCCTTGTCCGCCGAAATCGCGGAAGAACCGGTTAAGCGGATGATCCTTGGGGAGGCCTTCGAGGCTGGGAGTGTCACCATTATCGCTGACGGGCTGCAAAGCGCCTTTGACCCGAACGCTCACTACGGCGGGGCCGACTTTTTCAACCACATCACCGAAGCCCACCTGCTGTGGCGCTTCGAGGCGGACCGCTTCAGCGTTGGCGCTGGCGGTGTAAAGTGACGTAACGCTTGTAGCAGCAAGGATAAGCGCGGTGCCTGCCAGAAGCGAAATTTTTAACCGAGTACCAAAATTAGAATTAACGGAATTCTGCGAATTCATCTCTCATGTCCTTTTTAAGCAAAGCCTCCAACCAAGGGAGCTTGACGTCACTTAAATAGGCAGGCGCACATTACAGCGCCATTTCCGCCAGATGAATTTTTTGTAATCTTGGTCAGGATTGAGGCACAAAACCAGCGTCAATCAATGGTGTTTTTATCCATGATTTCAGCGAGTTGCTTTTGCTCTTGATTGGTTAAAGAGGGCTGCTCAACTGAGCGGATCGCGCCACGGGATTTCACGATTAGAACAAGCGCCCCGATCAAGACGAATGCAAAGGGCGAACCCCATAGAATCAAGTTGCGGTTGGAGAACGTTGGTTTCAACAATACAAACTCGCCGTAACGGGCGACGATATAATCGAAGACCTGTTTATCGCTGTCCCCTGCGGTCAGTCTCTCGCGCACAATGACGCGTAAATCCTTGGCAAGATCAGCATCTGAAACGTCTATCGACTGATTTTGGCAGACTAAGCAGCGTAACTCAGTGGAAATGTGCCGTGCGCGTGCCTCCAGCACCGGGTCTTTTAGAACTTCGCCCGGATCAACCGCCAACGCCGGGGAAGCACTGGCGACGAGCAGAGCCACAACAAATATGGACTTTCGGATCGACTTCATACCGGTTCTAGCTCAACCTTGCGACGCTTCTTGGCGGCCTTTGGTGCACCGATGCGCAGGCGCCGGTCTGACAGCGAGATCAGCGCCGCGAACGCCATCAACACCGCGCCAAGCCAGATGAGCGTTATCATTGGCTTCATCCAAATGCGGACAACGACACCGTCACCGGATTTTTCACCGAGCGACACGTAAACCTGAC
>JANOYJ010000251.1:0-9648 GCA_031428815.1 Phyllobacterium sp. | reverse complement strand
TCCGCCATTTTGAAACTCGCTAACGAGACCCGCACCCCCATCGTGCCGCAGGGCGGCAATACCGGGCTGGTGGGGGCGCAAATCCCGGATATGAGCGGCAGCGAGGTAATCGTTTCGCTGTCGCGCATGAACAAAATCCGTGAATTCGATAGTGACGGCGAATGCGTTGTGGTGGATGCGGGCGTCATCCTCGAAAGCCTCGCCAACGCCGCTGCCGGTAAAAATCGTCTGTTTCCGCTCTGGCTTGGTTCCGCCGGAACATGCCAGATCGGTGGCAATCTATCGTCCAATGCGGGTGGCACGCAGGTTCTCGCCTATGGCACGATGCGCGAATTGTGTCTGGGGCTGGAAGTGGTTCTGCCGGATGGGCAGGTATTGAACGGCCTGTCGCGTCTTAAAAAAGACAATACCGGCTATGATCTGCGCGACCTGTTTATCGGCGCGGAAGGCACCCTCGGGATTATCACCGCGGCGGTGTTGAAATTGTTTCCAATGCCAAAAGGCAAGGCCGTGGCTTGGGTTGGATTGGAAAGCCCTGCAACGGCGTTGGAATTTTTTCATCTGGCCCGCGCCTCAGGTCAACTCACAGGCTTTGAACTTGTATCGCGGATCGGGATTGAGTTTGCTGTTTCTCATGTCGACGGCGCAAGAGAGCCGGTCTCGACACCAGCGCCTTGGTATGTGCTGGTCGAATTCTCCTCACAGCGCTCCGAAGAAGACGCTTCGCATACAATGCAGGCATTGCTTGAAGCAGCACTGGCAGACGACATTATCCTTGACGCAATTATCGCGTCCAACATCCGCGAGCAGAAAGAATTCTGGCACCTGCGCGAAAATCTGTCTTGGGCGCAAAAGCCCGAAGGCGGCTCGATCAAGCATGACATTTCTGTCCCCGTTGCCAAAATCCCGGAATTTATCGCCAGAGCCGGTCCGGCCGTGCAAGAGCTCATCCCCGGCGCACGGCTCGTCACGTTCGGCCATATGGGCGATGGCAATTTGCACTATAATATTTCGCAGCCCGTCGGTGCTGATAAGGCCGGATATCTGGCCCGTTGGGGCGAGGTGAATGGGCTGGTGCATTCAATCGTTCATGAATTTTCCGGCTCGATTTCAGCAGAACATGGCATCGGTCAGCTCAAAAAAGATGAGCTGGCGCACTATAAGCAACCGCTTGCCCTTGACCTGATGCGCCGGATTAAAACCGTTTTCGACCCGAATGGCATCATGAATCCCGGAAAGTTAATCTAAGCCCCGGTCAATCTTCATTGACCTTGCCAAGACCTTTCACGCGGAGGCCGAAGGTCGCATTCCGGTAACCAAGCCCCAAAGCAGTGAAAATTTAACCGAACTCTTTAAGCCGGTTGGAGGAGGTGCGCGCCTATTGTCACATTAACGAGGTCAAACAAACGACCCGATGGGAAGACCGGAAAACCGGCTCTCAAGAGTGACAGGGAAAGTGAGACTATGAACCAGGCACGCAAGCCCGTTTGGGCTGGCCGCAATATGCGGCTCGACCCGTTTCGTCTGCCACAGGCAGTGACCTATGCGACCCGTGACGAAGACGGCGACGTGTCCTTTACCATCGATGAGCGCGGTGCGGTCATCAAGCGCAAATTGCCGCAAAGCAATCTGCCAATGTCCATCGCCCTGCCACCGAAGGCATTTCAGGGCGTCACAGCCCGTGCGATTGAGGACGAGTCCGGTGAAGTTACCGTCACGCTCGAACTCATGCACAATGACCCGCAATTATCGGTGCCGCTTTTGGTCGCCGATGATTTCGACGACATCGCCGCCGATTGGCGCGCGTGGTCCGAAGCGTTTGGCCTGCCGATGATGCTGGTCGAAGCCGATGGCATTGCCCGTTCGCTGGAAGATTCCATCGGTCAGGTGAAAACGCAAAGCGTCAAACCGCGCCGCATGCATTCCAACGTCGCCGAACGCCGCCCGCGCTTTCTGGCACGCCGCAAGATGGGCGATTTAGGGCTGCGGCTGGTTGTTAATGGGGATGAGCTGATCTCGTTTGAGTGATTGGCCCGCGCGTATATATTGTCCCTCCTCATTTGCCTGAAACAGCGGTTCAAGCTATTCTAGACGCGTGTGGTGGAGACTTTATCGCATGGCCAAGCTCTTTTTCGGAATGAATGTGTCACTGGATGGCTATGTCGACCACCAGAAGTTTGCGCCGGATGCCACACTCTTTCGTCACTTCGTTGAGCAAGCACGCAGCCTGACCGGCAGTGTCTATGGTCGTCGCCTATATGAAATCATGCAATATTGGGACGAGGATCATCCTGAGTGGACGCAGGACAATCAAGACTTCGCCGAAGCTTGGCGGACTCAGAGAAAATGGGTCGTCTCAACGACGTTGCAATCCGTCGGTCCCAACGCGAGCTTGATTTCAGATAACCTCGAGGCCGAGATTCGCCGGTTGAAAGATGAGATGGACGGCGAGATTGCCGTCGGCGGACCAAACCTCGCAGGTAGCCTGACCGAGTTAGGTCTGATTGACGAATACCTGATCTATTTTCACCCCGTCGTGCTTGGGGGTGGGAATCCGTTCTTCGCCGCCCCCCGCCCGCAACTGCGCCTTGTGGCCAGCGAGCGGATTGGCGAAAACGCGATCAGAATGGCGTATGTGCCTGCCTGATCATTTAGATTGCCTGGCAGACAGCGACGGCGCGACAGTTCCGCAAGGGCTTTGCCCATTGCTACACCATCGGCTTGAGGAAAACCCACAAGCCGCCAAACAGCAGCCCCAGAAATATCAACAGCCCGATAATCGAGTTCGATTTGAACAGTTTCAAACACTGGTCGGGGTTATCAATATCAATCGTGCGTATCTGCCGTGACATCAGGCTCGCCGCCGCGAGCAACCCTGCCAAGGCGGGCATCGGAACGACGGCGACGGCAAAGGCGGCGGTGAACAGCATCAGTGCGGTGCCATAAAGCCCCATCAGCCAATAGATCGTCTTGTTCCCAAACAGCCGCGCGGTGGAGCGGACGCCGACCAGCGCGTCGTCTTCCTTGTCCTGATGCGCATAGATCGTGTCATAGCCGATCACCCAGAGCACGGACCCCGCATAAAGCAACAAAGCAGGCGCTTCGATCTGACCGCGCAGACTTGCCCAGCCGATCAGCGCACCCCAGGAAAACGCAAATCCCAGAACAAGTTGCGGCCAATTGGTGAATCTCTTCATCAACGGATAGACCGCGACAATGCCGAGCGAGGCCACGCCAAGGAAGATCGTAAAGCGGTTGAAATTAAGCAGCACCGCAAGGCCCACCAGGGCCTGAACAACCAGGAAGGCGAGGGCTTGGTTGCCCGTCACCTGGCCGGAGGGAAGGGGCCGCGAACGGGTGCGCTCGACTTTTTCATCAATGTCGCGGTCAAGGAAATCATTCCACGTACAGCCCGCCCCGCGCATTGCCACCGCACCGATGAAAAACAAGATGAGATGCCAAAGGATCGTCGTCCACGGATAGGTGCCGGCATAAGTTGGGGAAGTCGAGGTCGAGGCGAGTAGCAGCGACCAGAAACACGGCCACATCAAGAGCTGCCAACCAATTGACCGGTCCCACCGCGCCAACTGTGCATAAGGCCATAGCCCGCGCGGCAACAGGCGGTAAACCCAATGCCCCGACGGCGAGTCGGAGACACGGCCTTGCGCTTGGCTGGATTGAATCTTGTCCATGACGCCTCGTTACAGGCAAGTTCGCTTGGGTCAAGTCTTGACCCGAAACCTCATGCCGCTTAACGCCCTTTCAACTTTGCGAGGGATGCGTCCATGAATCTGCTTTTGATCGGTTCCGGTGGCCGCGAACATGCGCTGGCTTGGAAATTGGCGCAGTCCTCGCAGATCGATATTTTGTATGCTGCTCCGGGAAATCCCGGCATTGGCGACTGCGCAACACTTGTGTCGCTGGATGTGGATAATCACGACGCCGTCATCGAATTCTGCAAGGAAGCCCATATCGGTCTCGTTGTTGTGGGGCCTGAAGGTCCACTGGTCGCGGGCATTGCCGATGATCTGAGCGCGGCAGGCATCCGTGTCTTCGGCACCTCCGCCAAAGCGGCACAATTGGAAGGCTCCAAGGGCTTTACCAAAGACCTCTGCGCCGAGTTCAACATCCCCACCGCCGCCTATGGCCGCTTCACCAATGCAAAGAGCGCCAAAGCCTATATTCAAACCATCGGCGCACCCATCGTGGTCAAGGCCGACGGCATTGCGGCGGGCAAGGGCGTGGTGGTGGCGATGACACTGCAAGAAGCGCTGGACGCGGTCGATGCGTGTTTTGACGGCGCGTTCGGGTCCGCGGGCGCAGAAGTCGTGGTCGAGGAGTTCTTGGAAGGCGAGGAAGACTCCTTCTTCTGCCTCTGCGATGGCAAACATGCCGCACCCTTCGCGTCCGCGCAGGATCATAAACGCGTCGGCGATGGCGATACCGGGCCGAATACTGGCGGCATGGGGGCCTATTCACCGACCGGCGCGATGACGCCGGAACTTGAAGCCCGGGTGATGGCAGAGATCATCGAACCCACCATGCGCGGCATGGCGATGCGCGGTACGCCCTTTGTCGGTGTCTTATTCGCGGGGCTTATGCTGACCAAGGATGGCCCGAAACTCATCGAATACAATACCCGCTTCGGCGATCCCGAGACGCAGGTTCTGATGATGCGGCTGAAGGATGATTTGCTGGTGCTCCTCAACGCAGCGGTAGATGGCGTCTTGGACCAAGTCTCAATCCGTTGGAAAAAGGAAGCAGCACTGACCGTTGTCATGGCTGCCGACGGTTATCCCGGAACGCCGAAAAAGGGGACTGTTATCAATAATATCGGCGCGGCGGAGCTACAGGATGGCGTTAAAGTCTTTCATGCCGGCACCATGGCGCGTGGTCATGAAATCCTCGCTAACGGCGGGCGCGTGCTGAACGTCACGGCGCTCGGAAAGACAACAGCGGATGCACAGCAAAAAGCCTATGACGCGGTGGACGAGATCGATTGGCCGGAAGGCTTTTACCGGTCTGACATCGGATGGCGTGAGATTACCCGCGAACAGCGCTGACGCTCCGCGTCGTCATAATAGGCGACCGTAATGGACGCCGTTTGCAGCATATCGACACCGAAATCCGGGATATTCATTCGCGCTGGCGGCTTCTTTGGAAGGTTGGTCTTCACCCAATCAAGCGCGGCATAGCCATGACCGGCAAGCGAGACAGACGTGTTCGTTGCGGAAGCGACTAAGGTATTGGGCCAATCGGGGCTTGTCGTAGGGCCTTTGTAATCGACCAATCCGCCAAGCGGCCATGCTTTTTTCAACGCGTCAGGGTCCATTGACGCGACATTAATGTCGATGTCTGAATCCGTTCCGGCAATCCGGTATGGGCAGGAAGCATGCCCGCAATTCACTTGGCTGGCAAATTGCCACAACGCGTAATTATCCCAATTGCCTTTCGGAAAGTGCCCGACAATTTCCGGCTTGTAGCGTGCATACCAAAGGTTCAGACGTGAGAGCAGCCGATAGGTGTCGCGGTGCTCTGCAATGTATTTGGATGTCGAACCATTTGTGTAAAGCACCGGATAGCGCCCGGTGCGGCGGTGGATATGCCGGACAAACTCCTCGGCATCCTCCAACGACATGAATTTTGATGGATCATTATCCTCAAGATCAAGCGCCATCAGATCCTCCGGCGCGGGCTCTGCAAAATCGAGAAAGTGATTGGCCTGTTCGCGCGGATTGCCGGGCCGCGCCAAATGATAAGCGCCCCATTTCAAACCGAGCGACTTTGCTAAGGCACGTCTGGCATGAAACAATTCGCGCCCGACGGCGTAAACCTTCCAATCCTTTTTGCAGAGGTCTTTTTCCACTTGGTTGGCGGCCTGCGGGCAGCCCCAGCGTGGCGGCATGCCGTCCGAGCCTTTGTGGATGAAGGCGGCGACGCGCTTGTCTTGCGCGATAAGCGGGAGGTCAAAGCTATTGTACTCATAGCCATCAAGCACCAGCGCCCGGTTAAGGTCGCTCCAGACTGCATTAACGGAAGTTCCGGCCTGTGACATGACAGGAAGGGTGGCCAACACGCAAGCGACGAGCAATGTCAATGATTTTCGATACAATCCGGTCATGAACACCCAATGCCTCACGAAAGACGAAGCATCCTCTGTTATGGTTAAGCGCTGGTAAAGCGGCAAATTAATTGACGTTAACGTCAAAAACGGCTAGCTCACATTCAAACCGTCTGACACACTTTAATCGATAAAGCTCCGGGAGAAGCGCCATATGTATCGAGCCCCTATCAGCGAGATCAGTCACACGCTTCGCAATGTCATCGGCATCGGGCAAGGGCTTGAAAACGGGGCCTTTGGCGATCTGAATGGCGAGCTGCTAGATGCTATCCTCTTAGAAGCGGGCCGTTTTGCGGCAGAGGAGGTCGAGCAAATTGTCACAGAGGCTGAAAAGACCGGCGCTCAGCTGAAAGATGGCGTTGTAACCATGCCGAAGGGCTGGAAAGACCTGTATCACACGTGGAAAGATGGCGGGTGGAACGCGATTGGCTCGCCTGTGGCTTACGGCGGGCAGGGTTTGCCGCTGATGGTGTCGATGGCGGCACTCGAAATGTGGTGCGCGTGCTCGCTTGCCTTCGGTCTCTGTCCGACGCTGACGATGGGCGCGGTCGAGGCCATTGCGGCGCACGGCACGGATGAACTGAAAACTCGTTATCTGCCGAAAATGATCTCCGGCGAATGGACTGGCACGATGAACCTCACCGAACCGCAGGCAGGTTCGGACCTTGGCGCCATGCGCACCCGCGCCGAGCGCAATCCGGACGGCTCGTATCGTATTTTCGGCCAAAAGATTTTCATTACCTTCGGCGAGCACGATCTCACGGACAATATTGTGCATTTGGTTCTCGCCCGATTGCCGGATGCGCCCGCCGGGACACGCGGTATTTCGCTGTTTCTTGTGCCGAAATTCCTAGTCAACGAGGATGGCACACCGGGCAAGCGCAATGATGTGTTCTGTTCCTCAATTGAGCACAAGATGGGCATCCATGCCTCTCCGACCTGCGTGATGATTTATGGCGATGGCTATGCCAAAGACATGGACAAGGGCGCGATTGGATATCTGATCGGCGAAGAAAACAAAGGCCTCGCCTGCATGTTCACGATGATGAACAATGCGCGTCTCGCTGTCGGCATTCAGGGTCTGGCTGTAGCCGAGGCCGCCTTTCAAAAAGCGCTGGTCTTTGCGCATGAGCGTAAACAAGGCCGTGCCTCGGGTTGGAAAGGTGAGGGCATGAGCCCGATCTATGACCACCCGGACGTCAAGCGCATGCTGATGACGATGAAATCATCGACACAAGCTGCTCGTGCTATCTGCTATGCCTGCGCCCACGCCATCGACATGTCGCATCAGGGCGGCGAGCGGGCCACTTATTGGGCTGACCGCGCCAGTCTCTTGACGCCATTGGCAAAGTCCTTCGCCACCGACATTGGCATGGAGGTCTCATCCTTGGGTGTGCAAGTTCACGGGGGGATGGGTTTTATCGAAGAAACCGGCGCGGCGCGCTATATGCGCGATGCACGCATTGCCCCGATCTATGAAGGCACCAACGGCATTCAGGCCATTGACCTTGTGATGCGGAAACTCCCGCTTTGGGGCGGACAGCATGTGTTCGATTATCTGGTCGAATTGGGCGGTGTTGTGGATGATTTGCGTAAGTCCAAACTGGCGGGTCTAGCAGACGTGGCAGATCGCTTGGAGGCAGCGCTGAGCGATACCGTTGCCGTCACCAGCTTTCTGCAAAAGGCGGTGAAAGACGGCAAGCCTGATGTGGCCTTGGCGGGCGCAACACCTTATCAGCGCCTCATCTCCCTGGCGGCCGGAGGCGCTTATCTTGCGAAAGGCGCATTGGCGGGGGGAGACGCCGGGCGGGTGGCGCTGTTCCGGTTCTTCGCCAAGAACGTCCTCGCCGAAAGCGCCGCTTTGCGCGATCGCGTGGAAAACGGGGCGGATAGCCTGCTGACCGGTGCGGATGCCGCGCTCGCCACAGCTTGAATCAAATAGAGAACAGCATGTCTCAATACATTGAAATCTCGCGACAAGGCGCCGTTCAAACGATCCGTATGAACCGCCCCGAAAAGAAAAACGCCATCACCCGCGCCATGTATAGTGACATGAAGAATGCCATGGCCGCCGGCGAGGCGGATGACGCCATTCGCTGCCACGTCTTCCTTGGCGTGCCCGGTGCGTTCTCGGCCGGCAATGATATGCAGGACTTCCTGGCATATGCGACGACAGGCGGAGACATGCCTGAAGTCATCGGGTTTCTTGAAACTTTGGCACTTCTCAAAAAACCGGTCGTATCGGGAGTCGACGGCCTCGCAATTGGCATTGGCACAACAATCCACCTGCATTGCGACCTCACGATTGCAACGCCGCGATCCCTTTTCCGCACACCTTTCGTCGACCTCGGCTTGGTGCCTGAAGCTGCATCCAGCTTTCTCGCGCCAGGCATAATGGGTCATCAAAAAGCGTTCGCACTTTTGGCGCTCGGTGACGATTTTTCGGCGGAAGATGCGCTGAGCGCAGGGCTGATTTACAAGATTGTGAGCGAGGACGATTTGGAATTGGAAACCTTGAAACTGGCGACCCGCGTCGCCTCCCGCGCGCCAGAGGCGTTGCAGATTTCACGTCGTTTGATGAAACAAACGCCTGACCTAGTGATTGCCCGCATTCACGAGGAGGCCCAGCTCTTTTCAGAGCGGCTACGTTCGAATGAAGCCAGAGAAGCATTCGTGGCGTTCATGACGCGCAAGAAGTCCTAAGGATAAAGCCGCGTCTTTGACCAACCATCACCCTCGCGCCTGAAATCCACGCGGTCGTGCAGGCGGAAGGGCCTGTCATGCCAAAATTCAATACTTGTCGGCAAAATCCGAAAACCTGACCAATGCTTTGGTCGGGGAATGTCGCCAATCGGGTGTTTGGCCGTAAAATCCGCCACTGCTTTTTCGAGAGCAAACCGGCTTTCCAAAGGGCGCGACTGTTTTGAGGCCCAAGCGCCGATACGGCTTAAGCGCGGGCGGGACGCATAATACTCATCCGCCTCAGCATCACTGACAATTTCGACTTGGCCACGAACGCGCACCTGGCGGCGCAGCGACTTCCAATGAAAGCATACAGCGGCTTTCATAGAGGACAGGATTTCCTGCCCCTTCTGGCTTTCGAAGTTCGTGTAGAAAACAAAACCGTGCTCATCAAAACCTTTAAGCAGCACCATACGCACATTGGGCATGCCCGACGCATCGACAGTCGCCAAGGACATGCCGTTCGGATCGTTGGGCTCTGACACTGTAGCGTCCTTCAGCCATTCTGCAAAAAGCCGGTATGGCTCAGCTTCCAAGGTAAAGTCATCGTTTTTTAACTCTGTTGTTGCCATGATGATTCCGAGGGGGCCGTCTCTTGGGTTGGAATATTGTCCGTGCGTAAAATGTCCGACATTGGCGTCGCTATGAGAGATAGATCATTGCGCCCGTTTTTGCATGCCTGTACGGGATTTATTTTTCTTTTCGCGCCTCTTTCGGGCTGTGGCCTAACTGGCAACACGTTGAAAAAGGCTGAAAACGATCCCTCTTTGGTCACCGGTTCCGTC
>JANOYJ010000250.1:0-3520 GCA_031428815.1 Phyllobacterium sp. | reverse complement strand
GCGCCGGAGGGTAGGGCGCGGGTGAAGCCACAGGAGGCAGAAGATGCGGCAAAGTGAAAAGCCAATTCTGTTTTTCGACAGCGGAATCGGCGGACTCACGGTTTTGCGCGAAGCGCGTATTCTTATGCCGGACAGGCGGTTTATCTATGTTGCGGACGATGCGGGTTTTCCTTATGGGCGCTGGGATGAGCAAGAACTGAAAGTGCATGTCGTCGCGCTATTTGCCGGGCTGATTGCGCAGCATGATCCAATCCTCTGCGTCATCGCCTGCAACACGGCCTCAACCATCGTGATGGAGGAGCTGCGCGTCGCGTTTCCCGATATGCCCTTTGTTGGAACCGTGCCTGCCATCAAACCGGCGGCGGAGCGGACGCGCTCGGGTCTGGTCTCGGTTCTAGCGACGCCGGGCACGGTGAAGCGGCAATACACGCGCAATCTTATCAGCCAATATGCCTCGAAATGTCATGTGCGCCTTGTCGGCTCAGAAAATCTGGCGGAGTTGGCGGAAGAATATATGCGCGACGGCTTTGTCGATGAAGAAGCGGTCAGAGCCGAGATTGCGCCGTGCTTTATCGAGCAGGACGGGCGGCGCACCGACATTGTGGTCCTCGCCTGCACGCATTATCCGTTCCTCGTCAACCGCATGCGCAAAACCGCGCCTTGGCCGGTGGACTGGATCGACCCCGCTGAGGCCATAGCAAGGCGGGCGCTGGCACTGCTCTCAAATCTCGCGCCGGTCGATTCCGTGGAAGAGCCGGTGCTGGAGGAGGACGTTGCCATTTTCACATCCGGCGCACCGCATTTTTCGACACGGCGGTTGATGGGAGGTTTTGGGCTGGGATTTGAATTTTAGCCCAACGCCTTCCTCACCTGCGGCGCGACCCTCGTCGCAAACAGCTCTATCGCCTTCAGCGTCTTTTCGTGCGGCAGTGAGCCCATGTCGATCTGCATCATAAACCGGTCATTCTTGAAGAATGTATGCTCGAGCAGGATTTTGTCCGCCACTTCGTTGGGATCACCGACCAGAAGCGCGCCGAATTTTGATCGTCCTGCCTCATATTGCCCGCGTGTCACCGGTGCCCAGCCGCGTTCGCGGCCGATACGACCGAACATGTCGGCATAGGGCGGGAAGTAAGTGTCGGCAGCTTCTTGCGATGTTTCTGCGATGAAGCCGTGCGAATTAATGCCGACTTGCAAGGTTTCCGGCGCGTGACCGGCTTGGGCTCCAGCTTTGCGATAAAGATCAACCAGCGGCGCGAAGCGTTCGGGCTCGCCGCCGATTATAGCAATGGCCAAGGGCAGTCCAAGCGTTCCGGCGCGGATGACGGATTGCGGCGTGCCGCCAACAGCGATCCAGACGGGCAGGGGATTTTGCACCGGACGCGGATAAATGCCTGCCCCTTCCAGCGGGGCGCGGGTGGTGCCCACCCAAGTGATCGGGTTTTCCGCCCGCAGCTTCAAGAGCAGGTCGAGCTTTTCAGAGAACAAGCGGTCATAGTCCTGCAGGTCGAAGCCGAAAATCGGATAGCTCTCAATGAACGAGCCGCGCCCTGCCATAATCTCGGCGCGGCCATTGGAAATGAGATCGACGGTCGAAAACTCCTGAAACACCCGCACCGGATCATCCGAAGACAACACCGTGACGGCGCTGGTAAGCCGGATATTCTTCGTGCGCGCCGCCATTGCCGCCAGCACAACAGCGGGCGTTGAAATGGCAAAGTCCGGCCGGTGGTGCTCGCCGATGCCGAACACATCCAGCCCCGCCTGCTCGGCGAGCTCGACCTCTTCCAACAGGTTTTTGAGGCGCTGCTGAGGCGAGATGATTGTGTTGGTCACCGAGTCAGCGGCGACAGAGGCGAAGGTGTAGAGACCGAGTTGCATAGCGTTTTTCCGCGTGATGAAGTGGTCGTTTTCATTTATGCGTTGTGCGCGGGCGATGTAAGAAGGCACAGGGAGGGAACTGTGGCGGTGACGGCGGGTCAAGCGTTGACATCCCATCCCTAATCCCCTAAACCCCGCCCAATCCCGCTCGGCAACGTGCGGGGTTTTTAACGTATCCCGTGATTTTCCCTTGCAATGCGTGCGCGGGAAATTCTGTCAGAGAACGAACAAGGTTCTCAGAGGAGGGTGCGTTTCCTTCACCGTGCGGATTGGCTGCGCGGTGGTAACTTTTAAGGAAATGCGATGAGCAAGCGCGAGTCAGCTAAACATAAACTTGATCGCCGTATGGGCGAAAATATCTGGGGTCGTCCGAAGTCTCCGGTGAATAAGCGCGAATATGGTCCGGGCCAGCACGGTCAGCGCCGCAAGGGCAAGATGTCGGATTTCGGCGTTCAGCTGCGCGCCAAGCAGAAGCTGAAGGGCCATTACGGCGATATTTCAGAAAAGCAATTCAAGAAGATTTACACGGAAGCCGGCCGTCGCAAGGGCGATACGGGCGAAAACTTGATCGGTTTGCTCGAGTCGCGTTTGGATGCGATTGTTTATCGCGCCAAGTTTGTGCCGACGATTTTCGCGGCGCGCCAGTTCGTCAACCATGGCCATGTCAAGGTCAATGGCCGTCGCACGAACATTGGTTCTTACACCTGTAAGGTTGGCGATGTGATCGAAGTCAAGGATGCATCAAAGCAGCTGGCCATCGTTCTCGAAGCCGTCACGCTCGCCGAGCGTGATGTGCCGGATTATGTAGCGGTCGACCACAACAAGATGGTCGCTACTTTCCAGCGCGTGCCTGTGCTTTCGGACGTGCCTTATGCCGTTCAGATGGAACCTAATCTCGTCGTCGAATTCTATTCGCGCTAAGATTTGAGCTCGTATAATAAGAGCCGCCCGGAGCAGTCCGCGGCGGCTTTTTCTTTAGGCTGTTTGGTGGGGCGGGCGAAGGGCGCATGAGCGATTTGCAAGACATTCTTGAGAGCATCGCCCGCGACATTGTTCCCTTTGTCGGGGAAGGCAAGGTTGCCTCCTATATTCCCGAGCTCGCCAAGATTAACCCGAAACAGTTCGGCATGGCGGTGGCAACGGTGGACGGCAAGATGTTCTCCGTCGGCGATGCGGGCGAGGCGTTTTCCATACAGAGTATTTCAAAAGTATTCTCGCTGACGCTGGCGCTCGGCATTATCGGAGACAGTTTATGGGCGAAGGTCGGGCGCGAGCCTTCGGGGTCGGCGTTTAATTCGATTGTCCAGCTTGAGAGCGAAAAGGGCAGGCCGCGCAATCCGTTCATCAATGCCGGCGCCATTGCCGTGGCCGATATTATTCTCGGTGGTCACAAGCCGAAGGAAGCCATCGGCGAAATCGTGCAGTTCGTCCGCTATCTGGCGGATGACGAGACAATTGCGATAGATCCTGATGTGGCAAAATCCGAGACGGAAACCGGGTTTCGCAATATTGCGCTCGCCAATTTTTTGCGCTCGTTCGGCATTATCGACCATCCCGCGGAGCTGGTGCTCGGCGTGTATTTCCATCAATGCGCTATTGCCATGTCCTGCCAGCAACTCGCCAAAGCGGGGCTGTATCT
>JANOYJ010000249.1:0-1977 GCA_031428815.1 Phyllobacterium sp. | reverse complement strand
GGATCGTCAATGTTGTTGCCTGATATGAAGAGCGGTTTTCTGACCCGAATGCTCACAGCGGCGGCAATGGCGGCTGTACTCGCTCTGACCGGTTGCCAAGTGCGCCCACTGTATTCTGCGGGACCCGTTACAGTTGATGGAAGCCCGTCTGCAAGCAATCTTTCGGTATCGGTGGACGAGGTCACAACGCGCTATGCGCAAGAAGTGCGAAACCATCTGATTTTCATGCTGAATGGCGGCGCGGGCGAACCGGCGAGCGCCGCATTCGAACTTGATTTGGGCATTACCAAACGGGTTATTTCGTCCGCTTCAGTTCAAGTGAACGGTGAAGGGCAGCCAACCGCCGGCGCGGTCGTGCTCAGTTCAAATTATATCCTGCAAGATGCAACAAGTGGCGAAACCATCAGTGCCGGTAAACGCACGATCACGTCTTCTTTTGACCGCTCACGTCAGCAATTTGCGCAATTACGGGCGGAGCGCGAAGCGGAAGACCGCGCGGCGCGAGAATTGGCTGAAGTGTTGCATCTCGTTATCGCGGGCGAACTGGCCAAGCGGTAACGTTTACCAAAATATGATTTATCAGGCGACTCCCTTGTGTTTAACGAGGTCCTAACACTGCCGATAAGGAAACAGCAACTTTAACGGATCGTTAAACACGTCGGGAGACAACCTGATTCTCCGACCGCCTCCTCAGCTAATTGTCTGACCGGTCTTCGCCCAATCCGACACAAACTGAGCCAGCCCCTTATCCGTCAGAGGATGGCTTACCAGCGATTTCAAGGTTGAGCCCGGAATGGTCGCAACGTCTGCGCCTAAGAGTGCGGCTTCTTTCACATGGTTCATGGTGCGGATCGAAGCGGCAAGGATTTCGGTTTGGAAATCATAATTGTCATAGATGGTGCGGATGTCGGCGATGAGTTCCATGCCGTCAATGCCGGTGTCATCCAAGCGACCAATGAACGGCGAGATGAAGGTTGCGCCGGCCTTGGCAGCGAGCAGCGCTTGCGTCGCGGAAAAGCATAGGGTCACATTTACCTCGCGACCTGAACCGGTAATCGCCTTGCATGCTTTCAAACCGTCGAATGTCAGCGGCACTTTGATGCAGACATTGTCGGCGATTTTGGACAAGACAGCGGCTTCGCGCATCATGCCTTCGTAATCGGTTGCAGCGACTTCGGCGGAAACCGGACCGTCGGTGATTTTGCAGATTTCCGCGATGACTTCTTTCATCGGGCGACCGGCTTTGAGGATGAGCGATGGGTTGGTGGTCACGCCGTCGAGAAGGCCGGTGGCGTTGAGTTCGGCAATTTCTTTGACGTCAGCGGTGTCGATGAAGAATTTCATGGGCGTTTCCTTTGATCTTTTGTTGGAGTTGCAACGGTCCTTCCCGGGATGACTATTCTTTAGCCCTGCAAAAAGCCAAGGTCACGTCCTAATGACGATAGATTCGCAAAAACCGCTTCAAGTCGTGCCCGTGCTGGTGCCCATGCCCGCCGGGCGGGGATATTCTTATGTTGTGCCGGAGGGTGCGCATGTTGTTCCGGGTTCCATCGTGCAGGTGCCGCTCGGACCGCGACAGGTGTTCGGCGTGGTGTGGGACGGGGTCACCGATGTGGTTGATCCGAAGAAACTGAAGAAGATCACCGAGATATTCGATTGCCCGCCGCTGCAAAATGACATGCGCCGCTTTATTGAATGGGTCGCCGACTACACCATATCGCCGCCCGGTCTGGTGGCGCGAATGGCGCTGCGCGCGCCTGCGGGGTTCGAGGCTGAACCGATGATGCAGGCGCTGCGTTTTACCGGCACACAGCCGGACCGGATGACGGCGGCGCGTGAGCGGGTGCTGGAACTGGCCAATGACGGCATGGCGTGGTCGCGTTCCGGCCTTGCCCATGCGGCGGGAGTCTCATCGAGCGTGGTGGACGGGCTGCATGCGCAGGGCGTGTTCGAAGTGGTGGAATTGCCGCGCGGGGC
>JANOYJ010000248.1:0-2876 GCA_031428815.1 Phyllobacterium sp. | reverse complement strand
GCCGCTGTTGAAGCGCGATGGCGGGTTTGTGCGCAAGGGCTACCACGCAGAACTCGACGAGTTGAAATCGTTGCGCGATCAATCGCGGCGCGTGATTGCCGTAATGGAAGGTGAGTTTCAGACCGAGACCGGGATCAAGTCGCTGAAGATCCGGCACAATAACATTCTCGGTTACTATATCGAAGTCACTGCGAACCATGCCGAGACGATGAACGGCACGGATGCGGCAAAGGCGCGGTTTATTCACCGGCAGACTATGGCCAATGCCATGCGCTTCACCACGGTGGAACTCGCCAAGCTTGAAGAAAAAATCGCCAATGCAGCGGGGCGGGCGCTTGATATTGAGCTGGCGATTTTCGATGCGCTGGCTGAGGAAGTCATTGCTGAGGCTGATGCCATAAGGCTCGGCGCTGCGGCTTTGGCGACGTTGGATGTATCACGAGGGCTGGCGGAGCTTGCCGAGGAACAGGGCTATTGCCGCCCGATGGTCGACGGCTCGCTGAGCTTCGCCATCGTGCAGGGCCGTCATCCGGTTGTCGAACAGGCGTTGAGAACAGCGGCCGCTCAGCCCTTCGTCTCCAATGATTGCGATCTCTCACCGGAAGGCGATGCCAAGGCCGGGGCGATTTGGCTGATAACCGGGCCGAATATGGGCGGGAAATCAACATTCTTACGCCAAAACGCGCTGATCGCAATCATGGCGCAGATGGGCTCGTTTGTGCCTGCGGGCGCGGCGCATATCGGTGTTGTCGACCGGTTGTTTTCCCGTGTCGGCGCGTCGGATGATCTGGCGCGGGGGCGCTCGACCTTCATGGTCGAAATGGTCGAAACCGCAGCGATCCTCAATCAAGCCAGCGAGCGCTCACTGGTTATTCTCGATGAAATCGGGCGCGGGACGTCGACCTTTGACGGGTTGTCGATTGCGTGGGCTGCGGTGGAACATCTGCATGAGGTTAACAAACCCCGCGCGCTGTTTGCCACGCATTTTCATGAGATGACGGCTTTGTCGTCCAAGCTGAAGCGCTTGCACAATGTTACCATGAAGGTGAAGGAATGGGACGGCGAGGTCATCTTTCTGCACGAGGTCGGCAAGGGCGCCGCGGATCGTTCTTACGGCGTGCAAGTGGCAAAGCTAGCAGGGCTTCCCGAAGCGGTGATTGATCGGGCCAAAGCCGTCTTGCATCAATTGGAAGCGGGCGGCTCATCGGCGAAAACGCATCAACTGATTGATGACCTGCCATTATTCTCCGCCGCGACGCGCCAGACACCTGTGGCCTCGAAGAAGCCGGACGCCTTGGCGGGGGCATTGGCGGCGGTGAACCCCGATGATTTGTCACCAAAAGAAGCTTTGGAAGTTCTCTATCGTTTGAAAAGCCTTAGCGAACAAAAATAAGCGCCGGTATCGCGCCGCGCCAAAACTCGCTAGAGCAGGCGTTTCACGGAACTGTCGTTCCACTCTAGCTCCTTGTTTCGTCGCATTGTCCTTGCTTTTGATGATTTCATCAAAAGCGGAAATGCTTTATAGAGCCGCAAATCACAGGAACTGACTGTCTTAAATGCATCAGACGGATCTTAAACTCGATCAGATTATTGATCCGTCCGCGTTGCGATCGCGGCTTGATGCCATCGGCGAAAAGCATCGGCCTGACAGTGACGTTAACGCGCTGCGTCCTCAGATCGTCGAAACCATCAAGGGCTTCATGGCGGAAGGTCGCCAAACCGCAGAAGCGCTCCTGCGCGTCGACGGCGGCGGGGTGCGATGCGCCATGCGGCTGTCTTACCTCATGGACACCATCATCCGCGGCCTGTTCGATTTCACCCGCGCTTATGCCTATCCTTTGAGCACTCAGATGGCGGGAGAGCGTATCGCGATTGTCGCGGTTGGTGGCTATGGCCGTACCACCTTGGCTCCCGGTTCAGACATTGATCTGCTATTCCTCGTGCCAAACCGGCCAACACCGATCAGTACAAAGACCATTGAATATATCCTCTATATCCTTTGGGATCTCGGCCTGAAAGTCGGGCACTCGACGCGCAATGTCGATGAATGTATCCGGCTTGCCCGTGCGGACTTCACTATCAGAACCGCGGTGTTGGAGGCACGCTACATTGTTGGCGCGTCTGAGCTTTTCGAAGAATTGCAGCGGCGGTTTGATCCGGAAGTAGTCAAGGGCACAGGCTTGGAATTCATCCAAGCCAAATTGCAAGAGCGCGATACGCGGCATGAAAAGACCGGACAGTCGCGGTATTTGGTGGAGCCAAATATCAAAGACGGCAAAGGCGGTTTGCGTGATTTGCAAACACTTTTCTGGATCGCGAAATACTATTACCGCGTCAGCAAGACGGATGAGTTGGTGGCTCAAGGTGTATTCTCGCAGGATGAATACCGGCAGTTTATGAAGGCCGAGGATTTTCTATGGACCGTGCGCTGTCACATGCACTTCGCCACTCACAAGGCCGAGGAGCGCTTATCTTTTGACATTCAACGCGAAATCGCCTCGCGCCTCGGCTACAAGGCGCATCCGGGCCTGTCGCCCGTTGAGCGGTTTATGAAGCATTATTTCCTGGTCGCCAAGGAAGTGGGTGATTTGACACGTATTTTCTGCGCCGCGCTGGAAGAGCAGCAGGCCAAATATGTGCCGGGTCTTAACCGGATATTTATGACCTTTGCCCGGCGCAACCGTAAGATTGACGGAACGTCCGACTTCATTGTCGACAATCAGCGTATCAATATTGCCCATGAAAATGTTTTCAAAAATGATCCGGTCAATCTCATGCGTCTGTTCTATTTTGCCGACATTACCGGATTTGAGTATCATCCGGACGCTATGAAACTCGCGACGCGGTCACTGTCGCTGATTGACAATACCTTGCGT
>JANOYJ010000247.1:0-5331 GCA_031428815.1 Phyllobacterium sp. | reverse complement strand
GATCGCTGCCGACGTCATTGACGCGAATCCAACCAAAAAGCCGGTCTTCACCGCCTCAATGTTCAGATGGGGAATCCTGATGTCTGAAAACTTGTACATGTCCCTCACAGCCCTTTAGTCAGCGCGGATGTAACAGGAAGCGTTTAGATTGCCGTTAAGTTCAATCGTTCAAGTTGAATCAATCCAATAACTTGGCGGTGATGGTTACCGATTTGATTCAATACTTTCGGTTAAGCGGCAAGCGGTTGCTTGCGGTCGATCCGCTCTTGCTGGGGTGAGCGGCCATAGATTTCGCGATAGCATTTGGAAAAATGCGAGGCTGAGACGAAACCGCAGGCGACGGCCACTTCCACAACGGGAAGTGAGGATTGGATGAGCAAGTGCCTTGCCCGATCAACGCGGATTTCGAGATAATAGCGGGCTGGGGAGCGACCCATTTCTTGGCGGAACAGGCGCTCGATCTGGCGGCGCGACAGGTCGACATCATCGGCAATATCGAGCAGCGACAAAGGTTCGGAAAGATTGGCTTCCATCAATTCGATAATGCTCAAGACCTTGGCATTTTGCACGCCAAGGCGTGCGCGAAGCGGCAGGCGCTGACGGTCTTGCGGGCCGCGCACGCGGTCGGTGAGGGCTTGCTCGCAGACGCGGTTGACGAGGTTTTCGTCATGGTCATCGCCGATGAGTTTCACCATCATGTCGAGCGCCGCCGTGCCACCGGCGCAGGTATAGACATTGGCGTCGATTTCGAACAGATCCGCAAAGACATTGGCCTTGGGAAAGGCCTCGGAGAAGCCCGGTAGGTTTTCCCAATGAATAGCGCAGCGTTTGCCCGAGAGTAGGCCCGCATTGGCTAGGATATAGGCACCAGTGCACAGGCCGCCGACCGATACGCCGCGGTGATATTCCTCGCGCAGGAAGCCGAAGACCGACTTGTTCATGTATTTTTCGACATTGATACCTGAGCAGACAAAAATCATCGACGGCTTATCGGCGCCCATCAACATACGGCGTTCTTCGTCGAGCGATGAATTGACCGAGATGGAGACGCCGTTTGACGCGCTGACCGCCTTGCCATCCAAGGACGCCAGCCGCCAACGATAGGATTCATAGCCAAGCATCCGATTGGCGAGCCGCAACGGCTCGACGGCTGTCGCAAACGCGATCATGGAAAAATCAGGGACCAGAAAAAAAACGATGGAGCGTTTGAGCGCGGGCTTGTTATTATTGTTTACGTTCACCAAGGACAATTTATGCTCCAAACATGATGTCGCGAAAAGGCAAGGCACTTCTTGTCGTTTTTTTCAATTTGCGACATGCAACACTGACATGGTTTGGTTTTATTGGGAAGGGGGTTGCGACATCAGTGTCGCAAAAAGACGCAAAATAGTTTACGTCAATGCTCAGTCCGGTCTTTCTGTCGCTCGTGTCGCGAAACTGCCAAGAAGTTGAATTATTTGCATTTCGTGACACACTCCTGACCGGCGGGCGTGGGTGAGCGCAAGAAATGCAGATAAGCCTTCAAAGGAGAAAGCCATGAGAGCCAGATTAAACACTCTATTTTTCGCCGCCACGTTTTTGACGTCTCTGGGTCTGGTAAATGTACAGGCAGAGACTGTGAAAATCACTTTGCTTGGCGTTGGTGACATTTACAAATTTGACGGCGGCAAGACGCGCGGCGGCGTGGCGCGGCTGAACGCGGTGGCAAGGGCCGAAAAGGCCGCCAATCCAAACACGATCTACGTTTTTAACGGTGACATGTTTTCGCCGTCGCTGATGTCCGGCCTCGACAAGGGCGAGAACATGGTGATTCTGACCAATGTTGTGCCTTTCGACCTTGCTGTGCCCGGCAACCACGAATTCGATTTCGGCACGGAGAATTTTCTCGAAAAGATGAAGCTGTCGAAATATCCTTGGGGTGCGGTGAATTTGACCAAGGGCGACGGCTCGGCGGTAGAAGGTATGGGTGGTATCACCATCAAGGAAATGGCCGGCGTCAAAATTGCGCTGGTGCCGGTTGTACAAGACACGTCTCCCGTTGTCTCATCGACAGGCGACTGGAAATTCGGCCCGACCGCACAGGGCGGCATTGATGCGGCGAAACAGGCGCGAAAGGACGGTGCAGACATTGTGGTCGGCGTGGTGCAGGCGCCGAAATCCGACGATCAGGCGATGCTTGCCTCCAAGGCGTTTGACGTCATTCTTTCCGGGGACGACCATGAGCTGATCGTTCAGTACAATGGCATCACCGCATATGTGGACACCTCGACCGAGGCCAACTATCTCGTGCCGGTTGATCTTGCGGTCACTGTTGAAGAGAAAGACGGCAAGCGCACGGTGAAATGGGAGCCGAACTTCCGCTTCATCGACACGGCGACGGTGACACCTGATCCAGAGACGCAGAAAATTACCGATGATTATCTGAAAGAGCTCGACAACGAATTAAACGTTGTCATTGGCAAAAGCACAGGGGCGCTCGACAGCCGCCGCAACATTGTGCGTACGCAAGAAGCGGCAATCGGCAACTTGATTACTGATGCGATGCGCGAAGCGACAGGTGCCGATGTTGCCATTACCAATGGCGGCGGGATTCGGGCCGACAAGGAGTATGCCGCAGGTTCCGACATTACCCGTAAAGATATCCTGACGGAACTGCCTTTCGGCAATGTAACCGTCATGACCGAAGTGACCGGCAAGCAGATTTGGGACGCGCTGGAGAACGGCTTCTCCAAGCTCGAAGACGGCGGCGGTCGCTTTCCACAGGTATCGGGCCTGAAAGTCGTCGCCGACAAGACCAAGCCCGCCGGTAGCCGCCTCGTTTCGGTCATGGTCGGCGACAAGCCGATTGACCCCGCCGCGACCTATAAGCTCGCCACCAACGACTTTATGCTCGGCGGTGGCGACGGCTACACGGCGCTCGCCGGCGGCAAGGTCATCGTTGACCCGCGCGGCGGCAAGCTGATCGCCAATGATGTGATGGTTTTCGTCAAAAAGCTCGGCACATTTGACGCCAAGGTCGAAGGGCGCATTGTGATTAAGTGAAGGATGATTGTTAGAAACTCGTAATCACGCTGATGCCCAAGCCGTCGAACTTATCCATGGCCATCAGTGCGGCGGGTGCATCATCGAGGCTGATATGCTTGCCAATCAGCTTTTGTGGTTTGAGTGTACCCGCCGAGATCATTGCCAGCATCGCGCCATAGCGATGCGCCTGCATGCCGTGGGTGCCGAGCACTTGCAGCTCATGCGCGATGACTTTTGACATCGGAATTTTGGGCGAGGCATGGTCGCCGGTCATCAAACCCGCCTGCACATGGCGGCCGCGACGGCGCAGGCACGCGATGGAATTAAAACAGGTGACGGGCGAGCCCAATGCGTCCATCGACACATGCGCGCCACCGTCTGTGAGGTGGCGGATAGCGCCGACGACATCGTCTACTTTCGAGGCGTTGATCGTGGCGATTGCGCCGACTTCTTTCGCCAATGCCAGCTTGTTATCGGCAAGATCCACCGCGATCACATTGGCTCCAAGCGCGTTGGCGATCATCACGGCGGAAAGGCCGACGCCGCCGGAGCCGTGGATGGCAACCCATTCGCCGGGCATGACTTTGCCGACATCGACCATGCCGCGAAACGCGGTGGCAAAGCGGCAGCCGAGACTTGCCGCGGTGATATCGTCAAGATCATCGGGCAGGGCAACAAGATTGGTGTCGGCAAAATCAACGGCGACATATTCGGCGAATGAACCCCATGCGGTAAAGCCCGGCTGAAACTGGTTTTCGCACACTTGATGATTGCCCGAGCCGCATTCCGCACAATGCCCGCACCCGCCGACAAAAGGCACCGTGACACGCTGGCCTTCGCGAAAACGCGAGACATGTTTGCCTGTTGCGACAACGGTTCCGGCAAGTTCATGGCCGGGGACATGCGGCAAGTGAATGTCAGAATCATGCCCGAGCCAGCCATGATAATCCGAGCGGCACAGCCCCGACGCGGCGAGCTTGATGACCACGCCGGAGGGGGCAGGTGTCGGGTCCGGGAGGCGCTCAATGGTGGGAGCGGTGCGAAATTGGGTGTAGAGGGCGGCGCGCATTTAACGAATATCCTTGGTCAAAAGATACATTTGCTGTGGATCGGCGAAGCCATCCAAAAATCCAAAGTGCTGATAGAAATTTTTTGCATCATCATTCTTGGCATCGACGACGATTGCACGAATGCCTGCAATCTCCGCGGCGTTGATCGTGCGCAGCATCGCATCTTTTAAGAGGCCAGCGCCGAGACCCTTGCCCTTCCAGCGCGTGTCAACGGCAAGTCTCGCCAGCACCATTACCGGGACCGGATGGCGCGCCAGACCTTTGCGCATCCGGTCCGGCGCTTCCTCGCAGGCGATTTCTCCGACGGCAAGCGTGTGGAACCCGACGACCAATTCGCCGGAAAACCCGACATAAGTTTGCGACGCATTGGCCAGCTGGTTCGCGAGTGCATAGCGCTGAAGGAAGAGGTTCAGCGGTTCGATACCGCAATCAAAATCATCGACCTGATGTTGCCGTGCCAGTTTTTCGATGCGCAATGCGCTCATGCTTCAAAGGGCGTTTTTTGGCTTAAGAGTTTGCGAAGACGTGGCACGTCGCGTGGTGGTGCATCGAGGGCGGCCGTGAAGGCCTCCCATTTTTCCACAGGGATCGAAAACAGCCGCCTATCCGCCAGCGCCTCATCAGCCCGCTCCAGCGCGCTTTGCAAAACAAACTCACTGACACTCCGCTGCTGCGCTTCTGCCGCTGCAAACAGCCGCTGTTTGGCCTGCGGGGTGAGGCGAAGGTCGAGTTTCTCGGTGCGGGCGGGTGCGGAAATGGACATGGCAGATGGATAGTGGGATTGCCCGACAATGTCAATACAAGCGCTGCCGGGCTGGACTTGCCCTCAGCGCACCGCCTTGTGCAAAATCGAATTGATCAGAGTCTGATACGGCATGCCCTCGCGCAGCGCGCGGGCTTTTAGCTTTGAGAGGTTGTGTTTCGAGATGCGCAATGAAATGGGCACGCGCTCATCGTTCAGCGTGTTGCGGGCGGCCTGCTGCAGTTCGGCCTTGCGTTCCGGTGTGAGAATGCTGACGCCGAACTCATGGTCATCGGATTCAATGGCCTTGTACAGTTCCTCTTCTTCCGCATCGAAAAATTCTGTGATGACGGGTGGTAGATCGGTTCTTCCGGTCATTGTTTTGTCCTCAGGTAGCGAGCCGTGTATTTGCGGCTGGGAAACATGGTTTTCAGGAACACGTTGTCTTCCTCAAAAACATAAGGGACAACAAAGGCGTAGTCATCAATTTCGAGG
>JANOYJ010000246.1:0-4334 GCA_031428815.1 Phyllobacterium sp. | reverse complement strand
GTTCAGCGCGTAGCGGGCGTTCATCACCGGCACGACGAGTTGCGGTCCTGCAATTGTCGCGATTTCGGCGTCGACATTGGTCGTGGTGACTTTGAAATCCGGCCCTTCGGGCAAGAGGTAGCCGATCTCGATGAGAAATGTTTTGTAGTCCGCCATCGAATAGCCGGTGGGGCGCTTGGCAATGTGCCATGCATCGATCTTGGCTTGCAGGGTGTCACGCTTTTTCAAGAGCGTCGCGTTCTTCGGCGAGAGGTCTTTGAGGATTTCGGCAAAACCGGTCCAGAAGTTCTCGGCCCTCACGCCGGTCCCGGCAATGGCTTCATTGACAATGAAGTCATGCAAAACCGTGTCGATCTGCAACCCGGCAATGTTGATGCGTGCGCTCATAAGACGGAACCTTGTTCAATAACGTGCTGCCTTTCACCATAGGTGACCAAGACGGTCAATTGGCGAAAAGACCTATTAAGACTTCCCGAGCCTTGGCCGACCGGTGGCAGTAGCGGTGACACTGGCTTCAACAAATTTGCGCAAGCCTTCAATGGTCGCTTCGTTGATATTTGTGTCGAGCTCAACGTGCGCATCTTCAGCGCCCGCGTCTTCGGCCTTAGCGAGTGCCATTTTTTCGGCTTGGGATTGGGCGAAGGCGATGGCGTCGTTCTCCATGCCAAAGTCTCGCACCATTTCGCCAACGCTCACACGGAAGCGATCTTCGCTTGGCGCTTCGATGCTTGCGATTACGCTGACGCGCACCTCGCCGACGACTGCGCCGACCGCATTGGCGACGTCGGCATGAGGGGGAATAACGGCCTTTGTCGAAAGTAATTTGCCGACGCTTGGATAAATCAGACCTGCCGATGCGCCGAGGCCGATGACCGGACGGTCAAGTGAGACGCTCAAGCGGGCGACACCGTGGTTGCCGTCCAGCGCGGATTGGATCGTGGCATGGGCGACTGTGGCGGGGCCTTCAAGACCGGATTCAGCGAAGGCGGTTTCCAAAACAAGCTCTGCCGAGCGGCGCTCCAAATGTGTGACAACGCGCTCAGAGATTTCTTCAGGCGAAGCGGCAATCGCCCTGCCCCGTCCATCGCGCCGCAAGGCGAAGAGCGCCGCTCCCTTTGATGCAGCTTCAAGAGCGCCATTCGATTGCCGCCCCAAAACATGCTGCGCATCCGTCGGCGTGAAACCGGAGACAAGCACCAGTCCACGCGATACGAGACGCGTCAAGGCCGCATTTTGCGTGGCTGAGGTCAGGACGCGGTCCAGGGGCTGAGGGATGTCGGTTAGTTTGGCATAAAGCGCATCTTCCGCCGCGCTGAGACCTGCGGCAAAGCGGTCGGCCAAGCCTGTGCGGTGCGCGAACCGGCCATCCAAACGACCGGGATTTTCTTGCTTCAGTTGACGGTCCAAGGCAGAAATCACCGCCTCATTGTGTAAAACCGCCGCAAGCGCCAATGGAAGAATGCGGCGGGGACCAAGATTGATCCGTGCCTCAAGCCCGCCATCGGCGAGCGAGACCTCGGAATCACCGCCGAGACCATGCGTGCGCATGGCGACGGCTTCGACCATGGTGCGGAACCCGCCCACCGTCGCGCCATCGGGATCAAGACGCGGATGGCCGTCTTCCAAAAGCGCCACATCCGTTGTTGTGCCGCCAATGTCGGAAACGATCGCGTTTTTGAGACCCGACAGATAGCCCGCACCGACGAGACTTGCGGCGGGGCCGGACAGGATGGTCTCAATCGGTCGATGTGCCGCAAACTTTGCAGAAACGAGCGCACCATCGCCGCGCACCAGCATCAGCGGCGCGTCGATATTGTTGTTGTCGAGGAATGATTTTGTCGCATCGATCAGGCGGCCGATCATGCCGACAAGGCGCGCGTTCAGAAGCGTTGTCAGCGCACGGCGCGGGCCGCCCAGTTTGGACGACAATTCGTGCGAGACCGTTACCGGCAGATCCGTGAGCGATTGGATGATATCGCGCGCGGCGATTTCATGCGCCGGATTACGCACCGCAAATAGAGCCGCGACAGCGATACCGGATACGGTTTGCGCAAGTTCGGGGAGCGCGGCTTGCAGTGCTGAAAGGTCGAGTTCCGCAGCATTGCCGTGCGCATCATGACCGCCGGGGCAAAAAATCAGGGGATCTTTGCCGAGCGCCTCGGCCAGTCCGTCGCGCTTCAGATCGCGTTCATGAAAACCGATCGCAATAAGCGCGACCCGCCCGCCCTGCCCCTCGACAAGCGCATTGGTGGCGAGCGTTGTGGACATGGAGACAAGGGCGATTTCAGCGGTATTGGCGCTGGCGGCAGCAAGAACTTTGCCCGCTGCTTCTGATATACCAATGCTGAGATCATGGCGGGTGGTCAGCGCTTTGGCGCTGGCAATGACACCGCGTGCCGGGCAGAACAACACGGCGTCCGTGTAGGTGCCACCCGTGTCGAGACCAAGCCGCAGCCGCGTGTCGTCATTCACGTTCATTTAATTCAGTCCCGCCATTCGCCGCCCCGTTTAGGGCAAGTCGCGGTTGGCGGGAAGCGATTTCGAACGTTTAGCGCGCTGCCATTTGGCGGGCGACGCCTTCGATCTCACCCATCTTGAGCGATATGTCGGCGCGGTCGCGTGCGCTCATCGCCTGCAAGAAGGCGAGGGAATCTTCATACTTGCGGTCCGCCACTCTCTGGCGGGAATTCATCAATCGGGAAAAAACACCCATGACTGATACTCCTTTCAATGCGTCCAATTGTTTGACGCAAACGTAAGATAGGTGCTTGTATGGGCTTATTGCAGTGCAACATTTGCATGGCAGGCATGCAGAGACGTTTAACGTCGCGTTAAACTTTCTTGCGGTCCGAATGACCCAAGTCCCGTTCCGGATCAATCCGGTCGCGAACCAGTTGTTTCAGGACTTTCGCTTCCGGGAAACCTTCTTGCACCTTGCGGTCCCAGATGACTTCTTCATTGAGCGTAATGATAAAGATGCCGCCCGTACCGGGGACGAGCGCGACTTCGCCCAAATCCGGTCCAAAGGTCTGCAATAATTCCTGCGCCATCCATGCGGCGCGGAGCAGCCATTGGCATTGGGTGCAATACGTAATGGCGATGCGGGGCTTCATTGATGAACTCAAGCGACGATTCTTAGCGGCATCCCTGTGTCATACATATTAAATGACGATTCCGCCTTCATATCCGCCAAGGCAGCAGCAGCCATGCGATGCTTCATTTCATTCAGACAATCAACCAGCAGATCCAAATCCACCGCGCCCATGCGCGACAGCGTCACATCCAAGCCCTCAACCGATCCGTCGCGGTCAAGAAAATCGCAGATGACCTTGTCCAGATCTTCCCGCTTATCGAAACGAACGTTGCTCATGGTGTCAAAATGCGCCCTATTGGTGAAGACAGTATAAACAAAAAATACTTAAAGATTTTCTAATATACAAAGTCACATAGCGCAGACCCTAGAATTTAATCGGCCAAAATGCTTCGGGAAGCTGTCGCCCAAAAGCCTTTCGGCTGTGCGGTCGAGCTGGGTCTGACTGTGTGTCGTTGGAGAATTTTCTGCCATTAAGTCACCTGAGCAACGCTTCCCATGCTTGCCGTTGCTTTGAGTGCACGGGGGTCGATAGGAAGCGTTGCATCTCAGTCTGCTCCAAATCCTTGCGGTTCCAAGTCTGATTCAGTTCCACCACAGAGACCTGCTCACCTTCGAACGGATGGAGTGTCAGAATATCCGCTGCTTGAATGGGTCCGTCATGGAGCACGCGGCAATAGATGCCCGGACGATTGGCGGCGAGGAATTTTTTGACGAAAAATTTGTCCTCCATGCGCGCCGCAAAGGTTCTACAAGGAATGCGCGGTGAAGTGACCTCCATCACAAGTGGTCCGCAAACAAACAAATCACCAATATTAATCTTGGCGCTTTCCAAGCCTGCAACTGTGAGATTTTCACCAAAAGTTCCTGGGGCCAATTCGCGTCCGATCTGCGCTGACCAAAAATCATAGTCCGGCTGGCCATAAAGATAGACGGCTTGGTCGAGACCGCCATGATGCGCCACATCACAAATCGCGTCGCCCTCAAGACCATAGGCGCCAATTTGTATAGAGCCGGATTGCGGTTGCTTGAAAATGCCCGTTACTTTCGACGTTGTATGCTCGAAAGGGGTTCTTTTACCGACATTGACACTTAAAATTTTCAGCATTTATAGATCACTTTGTTTTCTAATTATCGACGCAAGCGCGGCCGTTTAACCTTCCAGTCAAGCCAGCATGAGAGAGTCTGCCCTTAGATAAGGAGAATCTCAATGGAGCGATTGTTTGGATTGATAGCATTTTTT
>JANOYJ010000245.1:0-2406 GCA_031428815.1 Phyllobacterium sp. | reverse complement strand
CGCCGAACTGAAGCGTCGTGGCATTGATGTAGCCAAAGACGATCCGCGATTGGACACGCTGATATCGCTGGTCAAAGAGCATGAGAGCCAAGGATACGCTTATGAAGGCGCCGATGCGAGCTTCGAGCTTCTGGCGCGGCGCACCATTGGCTCAGTGCCGGATTTCTTCCGCGTTGATGGTTTTCGCTGCACCGTGGAGCGTCGTTTCGACTCGAATGGAAACTTGAAAACCGTCTCCGAAGCTGTGGTGAAGGTCAATGTCGATGGTGCAGAGACCATTTCCGCGGCCGAAGGCCATGGTCCGGTCAACGCGCTGGATTTGGCGCTGCGCAAAGACCTTGGCAAATACCAGTCCGAAATCCGCGACCTCGAACTCGTCGATTTCAAAGTCCGCATCCTCAATGGCGGCACGGGCGCGATCACGCGTGTCTTGATCGAATCCAAGGATTTGAGCGAAGCCCGTTGGTGGACCGTCGGCGTCTCCGACAATATCATCGACGCCTCATTTCAAGCGCTGATGGATTCGATTTTGTATAAGCTGATGAAGAACAGAGGGCTGGCGGGGCTGGTGGCGGGGGAGTGAGTTATGGACGGAGCCACGCAGGTTTGTTCTAAGCTCTACACAAGGCGCCCACCGATTTCCTCCAGCGTCAGCCGCTGCGCCTTCAACCGTTTGATCTCCGCACATCGCTCAACCATATCCGCAGCATACATCTGATAGCCGGAAGCCGTGACCTCCGCCACCTGCAATAACCCTGCCTTGGTCCAGTGGCGGATGGTCGGCACACTCTCTCCGGTCGCCCGTGCGAGCTCACCGATTTTCAACAGTCCGCCGCCATCCAACTCACCAAAAGCTGATTCGCCGCGCGCCGCTTTCAAATAGATTTCAAGCGAGCGTTCGGCTGCCTTGATAATAAGCTTCTCGTACGCATCCTTCGCCCCGCCTAGCTGTGCCGTTTCCAGCGCACTGATATAAGCAAGTCCGTCGCGCTTGCGAATGATGGCGGGCGGATAGCCATGCATCATGAGCAAAAGGTTCATCAAAAGCCGTGCCGTACGGCCATTGCCATCCGTAAAGGGATGGATCGTCACGAGGCGATAATGAGCTTCGCCTGCAAAAGCGACCGGGTGCAAGTCATGGGAGCCAGTCAACCAGTTCTGAAAATCGTCCATCAGGTCCGGCACTTTGCGTGGATTGGGCATGATGACCGTCGACCCGGAGATCCGCACCGGCACATTTCGATAGTGACCGGCATTGTCATGATCGATCCCTTTGAGGATCATGTCATGGATCGTCAGAATATCTTTTTGGGTCAGCTTCGAAGGCTTGCTCCCGATGAGCGTATGCACAAAATCCAACGCCCGCGCATGGTTTGTGGCCTCCAAATGTTCGCGTAGGCTCTTGCCTCCAATCGTCAGCCCCTTCTCGATCACCACCGCCGTCTCGGCGCGGGTCAATGTATTGCCCTCGATGGCGTTGCTGGTAAAAGTAAGCTCCACCCTGAACCAGTCGTCCAAATTACGAACGAGTTCGGGCTGCAACGGCCGGAAGCCATCGAGTTGTTGTTTTGCGAGGGTCAGGCGTTCATAATACATCAGTAAAGTATAAAGTGTCACCTTATACTTTTCAACACAAATAGCTTCTTCAAGAACACGTGTTTGGGCAGCGTAATCCATCACCGACATTCATCCAACCCATAACGTCCATCCACTGGTTTTCGGGTGGCGGTGAGCGCATAAGGCGGGCACGGTGCTTCACCGTAACTTTCAGGTGAATCATGTCCGCACCCAATACTCCAGAAAACCGTGATACCAAACAAGGCTTTCTCTATGCCGGATCCGCTTATCTGCTTTGGGGGTTCCTGCCTTTCTATATGAAGGCGCTGGCGCATATTCCTTCTTGGGAAGTTGTGGCCCATCGCATTCTCTGGTCTATCCCGCTCTCGCTCGTGATCCTCTATTTTCTCGGGCTGTTGGGCGGTCTCAAAAAGGCGCTTGCATCACCCCGCACCATCATGATGGGTGCACTGACAGCCTCGATTATTTCGGTTAACTGGGGCGTCTATGTCTGGGCGGTCGGCTCCGGCAGGGCGCTGGAGACGGCGCTCGGCTATTACATCAACCCGCTATTCAGTGTGTTTCTCGCCGCTGTGCTTTTGGGCGAACGGCTCACGCGCCCGCAATTAGTCGCCATCGGCCTTGCCATTATAGCAGTGGCAATCCTCACCTGGGATGCTGGTGGCCTACCTTGGGTGTCTCTGGCACTGACTTTTTCGTGGGGTGCCTATGCCTACTTCAAAAAGACTTTGCCGGTCGGCCCGACCGAGGGTTTTCTCCTTGAAATCCTTCTCCTGTGCCTGCCCGCGTTGGGTTACGTATTGTGGCTCGCTTCAAAAGGTGAGGGGC
>JANOYJ010000244.1:0-1683 GCA_031428815.1 Phyllobacterium sp. | reverse complement strand
CTGCTTTGGCCGCTGACAATTATGGCGCTCGGCTTTACGTGTCTGTTTTTCACGCTGCATCTGGCCGCCATGCGCAATGAAATATGGCGTCGACGTATTAGCGCAATGCGTCGTCTCGCCGCCAGACAGATGGGTGATGCATGAGCGGGCATGGTGGTTTTGTATCCGCATCGTACGCCGTGACGCTCGTCGTTATCAGTGCGCTGATCCTCTGGATTATCCTCGATCATCGTGCCCGCAAGACGGAGCTTACCGCGCTCGAACAAAGCGGCGTCAAGCGACGCTCGGACAAGTCATGAGCGAAACGCCAATTTCGCCGCCCAAGCGCCGAAGTTTTTTGGCGCTGCTGCCCTTGGTGCTTTTTCTGACACTTTCCAGTATCTTTCTTTTTCAGCTCATGTCTGGTCGCGACACGCAGTCCGTGCCTTCCGTTTTGATCGGTCAGCAAGTGCCGTTCACCAACCTGCCGTCGATTGAGGCGCTTGGCACGATACCCGGCATCGCTATGGCAGACTTCAAAGGCAGAGTAACAATTCTCAACGTATTCGCCTCTTGGTGCGTCCCCTGCCGCGATGAGCATCCTGTTTTGTTGGAGCTCTCCAAGGACAAACGTTTTCAACTCATCGGCATGAACTACAAAGACAAACCGGAAAATGCCTTTGCTTTTCTGAGCGAGCTTGGCAATCCCTTTATAAAAATCGGCGCTGATATTTCCGGACGCGCGGGCATCGATTGGGGTGTATATGGTGTGCCGGAGACGTATATTATCGGTCCGGACGGTGTGATCCGGTATAAGCATGTGGGACCGCTGGACGCGCACGCTGTGGTGAAGGAGATATTGCCGGAGGTAGTGAAGGCCGGTCTATGAAGCTCAATCCTCGAGTAGTCGTGCTTCTGACGGCAGCAGGATCGGTATTCCGTCCCGTATGGGGAATGCGAGATTGGCGGATTTTGAGATGAGTTCGTTGCGGTTGCGGTCGTAGCTGAGCGTGCTTTTCGTCAGCGGGCAGACGAGCAGGTCGAGCAGCTTAGGGTCGATGGCGATGACGCGGGTTTCGTCCAAGACAAGCCCCTTACTGAAGGTTTGAGCCCTGATCGCCCTTGCGGGCCAGATTGATTTCGGTGATCGCAATGAGCGTGTCGGCGCGGGTTTTCAAATCAGGCGCCTCGAGCAATGCTTGCTTCTCCGCCGGACCATAGGGCGACATCATTGAGAGCGCATTGACGAGGATTGCGGTATTGGCACGGCCGACGCTTTCCCAGTCCGCATCCATGCCGTTGGCGTCGAGATAAGATTTGAAAGCATGCAGCAATTGCTTGCGATCTACGGCATCTGCGCCGGTTTCGGGCTCGAGATCGGCGAGAAACGGCGCAATTTTGCATTGGCGATAGGCAGCGTTGCTGACCACCTCCTCAACAATGCTGAAACGGCTGATGCCGGTCAACGTGATGTGGTAGCGGCCATCGTCAACCTCGGCAAAATGTGTGATGCGGCCAAGGCAGCCGACTTGGCAGAGTTCCGGATTCTCGCGCAGCTCATTCTTGTCGACGAAGGAAGGCTGCACCATGGCGATAATGCGGTTGCCGGCCAGCGCCTCATCGACCATCGTCATATAGCGCGGTTCGAAAATATTCAGCGGCATCTGGCCGCCGGGGAGCAGCAAAGCCGAGGACAGCGGAAAT
>JANOYJ010000243.1:0-1712 GCA_031428815.1 Phyllobacterium sp. | reverse complement strand
CAAAAAAAGGCACAGCGCCGCCGCTTCCAATCTCCCTCCTCCTTGTGGGGGAGATGTCCGGCAGGACCGAGGGGGGTGCCTCGGTCCGACCTAAAATGACGCCACGCCTTGCGGAGGCACAATATGCCCAAGTATTTTGATGTCCCACCGCGCAATCGCGTCAATGCCAAATCCATGCGTCACACAATGACAGAAGCAGAGCTTAAGCTCTGGAACGAACTTCGCGCCCATCGGCTCATGGGCCTCAGTTTTCGCCGCCAATACCCGATCCGCAACTACATCGTTGATTTTGCCTGTCCCGGCAAACGCCTGATTGTCGAAGTTGACGGCTCCCAGCACGCCGAAGCCGCCGCTATTGAGTATGACTTGCAGCGAACCCGCATACTCGAGGCCGACGGCTGGACAATCCTACGCTTCTGGAACGACGACGTGTTAAAGGATACTGACGGCGCATGTCAGCATATCGTCATCGTCGCCGGACTTACTATTTCCGACAGTGCTATGCCGCTCTCGCATTCAACACAGGAGCACACAACATGATCGACCACATGGGCATTAAATCCGCAGACTTCGAAACCTCCAAAGCCTTCTACAACGCCGTCTTCGCAGCATTGGGTGGTTCGCTGCTCATGACGATTCCAAAGGAACACACCGGCGGAAAAGGCGTCATCGGCTTTGGGCGGGAACAGCCGCAGTTCTGGGTGACGGAAAGCTTGGAACAGGGCCATAACCATTTTGCCCTCTCCGCCCGTTCCCGCGCCGAGGTGGACGCGTTTTACTCGGCGGCGATTGCGGCGGGCGGCAAGGACAATGGCGGACCGGGCCTGCGCCCGCATTATCACGAGAACTACTACGGCGCGTTCGTTTTTGACCCAGACGGCAACAATGTGGAGGCGGTTTGCCATGCACCCGGATAATCCATGATCAAAACCCATACCGGCGGATGCCAATGCGGTGCGGTGCGCTTTCGGATCGAAGGCGCACTGGGGGATGCTTCGGTCTGCCATTGCCGCATGTGCCAAAAGGCGGTCGGCGGCTTCTACGCGCCGCTGGTTTCTGTGCGGGAGGGATCGCTCATATGGACGCGCGGTGCGCCGAGCTACTTCCAGTCGTCCAATTTCGCCCGCCGTGGCTTCTGCGCTAGCTGCGGCACCCCGCTCGCCTATGACGCGCCGGATGGTCTGGCGCTGGCGATCGGCGCGTTTGATGACCCGTCAAAAATTGCGCCTCGGTTGCAATGGGGCGTCGAGGGCAAACTGCCTTACGCCGATCATGTGCCATCGCTGCCAAGTTCGCGGACGGAAGAAGATATAAAAGATGCAACGTTCTTGGCAGAACTTGTAAGCTATCAGCATCCCGATCATGAAACAGAGGAATGGCCGGTGAGGGGTGGCGAATAATGTTAGTGCGTTTCGCCCCCCTCTGTCCTGCCAAGTTCTTGATGAAGAATCGGCATCTCCCCCGCAAGGGGGGAGATTATCTGGGACAGTCGCCTCGCATAATCTCCCCACTTGCGGGGGAGATACCGGCAGGCAGAGGGGGACGAAACTCACCGACCTTCGAATTCGAAACCCATTCTTCAACCATCCGCGTTAGAACATCATCATGACCAAAGCCCGCATCTACCTCTTCGACACGACCCTTCGCGACGGCCAGCAGACGCCGGGCGTGGATTTTTCGCTCGAAGACAAACAGGCCATCGCCAAGTTGCT
>JANOYJ010000242.1:0-3008 GCA_031428815.1 Phyllobacterium sp. | reverse complement strand
GGCGAAATCATCGAAACGCCGATTATTTCGAACTTCAAGGAGGGTCTGACCGTTCTTGAATATTTCAACTCCACGCATGGTGCCCGTAAGGGTCTGGCGGATACGGCGTTGAAGACGGCGAACTCGGGCTATCTTACACGTCGTCTCGTGGACGTGGCGCAGGATTGCATCGTCATTGAAGACGACTGCGGTACAGAATCCGGTCTGTTGATGCAGCCGATTATCGATGCCGGTCAGGTTGTGGCCTCGCTCGGTGTTCGTATTCTTGGCCGCACGGCGCTCGAAGACATTATCCATCCGGTCACGCTCAAGCTGATCGTTCCGGGCGGCAAGATCATCGACGAGGCTGAAGTTGACTTGATTGAACAGGCGGGCATTCAATCGCTGCGCATTCGTTCGGGTTTGACCTGCGCCACCCAAGGCGGCGTTTGTGTGAAGTGTTATGGTCGTGATCTTGCGCGCGGAACACCCGTGAACAAGGGCGAGGCCGTTGGCGTTATCGCAGCGCAGTCGATTGGTGAACCGGGTACTCAGCTTACCATGCGTACCTTCCATATGGGCGGCACGGCGCAGGTGGTGGATCAGTCGTTCCTTGAAGCCTCGTTTGAAGGCACAGTGCAAGTGCGTAACCGCAATGTGGTACGTAACTCTGAGGGCAACCTCATCGTTATGGGTCGTAACATGTCCATCGTCATTGTTGACGGTACCGGCAAGGAACGCGGCTCGCATCGTCTGATTTATGGTGCGAAAATCTATATTGACGAAGGTGACAAGGTGAAGCGCGGTCAGCGTATTGCCGAATGGGATCCCTACACACGTCCGGTTCTCACCGAAGTTGAAGGCACAATCAGCCTTGAAGATTTGGTGGACGGTATTTCTGTGTCGGAAACATCGGACGAAGCGACCGGTATCACCAAGCGCGTCATCATCGACTGGCGGTCAACGCCACGCGGTGCCGATCTGAAGCCTGCCATGGTCATCAAAGACAAGGCTGGCAAGGTCGTCAAATTGGCACGCGGCGGCGACGCCCGTATTCAATTGTCAGTCGAGTCCATTCTTTCGGTTGACAGCGGTTCCCATGTGAAGCCGGGCGATGTTATTGCCCGTATTCCTCTGGAAAGCGCCAAGACCAAGGACATTACCGGCGGTCTGCCGCGCGTTGCTGAACTCTTTGAAGCCCGTCGTCCGAAGGATCACGCGATCATTGCCGAAATCGATGGCACGATCCGCTTTGGCCGCGACTACAAGAACAAGCGCCGCGTCATTATCGAGCCGAATGACTCGACTTTGGAAGCCGTTGAATATCTCATCCCCAAGGGCAAGCCTTTCCATCTTCAGGATGGCGATGCGGTCGAAAAGGGCGACTATATTCTCGACGGAAATCCGGCACCGCACGACATTCTGGCGATCAAGGGCGTCGAGGCTTTGGCCTCATATCTCGTCAATGAAATCCAGGAAGTCTATCGCTTGCAGGGCGTTATCATCAATGACAAGCACATTGAGGTAATCGTTCGTCAGATGCTGCAGAAGGTGGAAATCACCGATAGTGGTGACTCGACCTATATTGCGGGCGACAGTGTTGAGCGTTTGGAATTGGACGAAGTCAATGAGCGTCTGCGCGATGAAGGCAAGAAGCCCGCTTACGGCGAACCTATCCTGCTTGGTATCACCAAGGCCTCCTTGCAGACTCCATCGTTCATCTCGGCGGCGTCTTTCCAAGAAACCACACGCGTTCTCACCGAAGCGGCAGTTGCTGGTAAGATTGATACGCTGCAGGGTCTGAAAGAAAACGTCATCGTCGGTCGTCTCATTCCAGCGGGCACCGGCGGCACGATGAACCAAATCCGCCGCATTGCGACCGTGCGTGATGATCTCATCCTCGATGAGCGTCGCAAGGAGTCACGCGTTGAGATTGCCCGTCCAATGTTGGAAGGTTTGACCACACCGGCGGAGTAAGCTGCGACAGGCGATTAAATTTTGAAGCCGCCGGAGCAATCCGGCGGCTTCCTGATTCTGCAATCAGGTGTAATCCATTGAATTTCATGCAGAATCAGCGATGAGAGCTAACCAAAGTCAGCCACTATTCGAGACAATTTTACCCATCGGTTCGCCAAATTGCGCAGTTGGCATGCCATATTTGTTCGCCTCCTAACCATGGAAGGTCTTTTCGCTGTGAATCCGGTCACGGGCGTTGAGATTCCTTCAAAATCGACGCACTTTCCCGATATGAGGGGTTGACGGGCAGGGGGTGAGACAGTAAACCGCCCTCATTCGAGCCCATGTGAGGTTGGTTTTTCGAAGCGACACGCTTTGGAGTTCACCTCAAACAAGGTTCACTACTACGAACGAAGCCATTTTAGAGTCATGAAACGCATAGCGTTTCCTCTGTGATGTCGGGCCAGCCACCGAAAGGTGGCGCATGGCTCGATTTGTTGCATGAGATAAGACTTGAATTTGACCGGAGAAATCCGGCGCAAGAGACGAGAAGGAAGTTGGATGCCTACCGTTAACCAATTGATCCGCAAGCCGCGCACAGCGCCGGTCAAGCGAAACAAGGTTCCGGCGATGCAGCAATGCCCGCAAAAGCGCGGCGTTTGCACTCGCGTCTATACAACGACCCCGAAGAAGCCGAACTCGGCGCTTCGTAAGGTTGCCAAGATCCGTCTGACCAATGGCTTTGAAGTCATCGGTTACATTCCCGGCGAAGGCCATAACCTCCAGGAGCATTCCGTTGTGATGATCCGTGGCGGTCGTGTGAAGGATTTGCCAGGCGTTCGTTACCACATCATCCGCGGCGTTCTCGATACCCAGGGCGTCAAGAACCGCAAGCAGCGCCGTTCGCATTACGGCGCGAAACGTCCGAAGTAAGAGGCTAGACATGTCCCGTCGCCACAGTGCAGAAAAGCGTGTTGTCAATCCGGATCCAAAGTTCGGTGATCTCATTCTGACCAAATTCATGAATGCCATTATGTATGATGGCAAAAAGTCGATTGCCGAGCAGATCGTTT
>JANOYJ010000241.1:0-2843 GCA_031428815.1 Phyllobacterium sp. | reverse complement strand
AAACGCCGGGGTTTTTTAAGCGTATTTTCTTCTGCTTGTCGGAAATCGACGTTAGGATGAGCGGAATCAAAGTTCTGAACGCCAAACACAAATATGAGCACAACCCCATCATGATACTCTGTCTCGACATCGGCGGCACGGCCATCAAGGGCGCAATTGCCCGATCACCGAGTGACATCACGGTGCTGGAGCGGATCGCGACGCCGGTGGATGATCGTGAGGCGTTTTATGCGGCGATCGGCGGAATTGTCGCGGCGTATCCGGTAGCGGAGGCGGTCAGCATTTCGATTACGGGCGTTATCGATCCGGCGGACGGGCGCATTACGGTTGCCAATATCCCTTGCATTAACGGACGGCAGCTTGGGCGTGACCTGGAAGAGCGCTTTGGCAAGCCGTTTCATATCGCCAATGATGCCGACTGCTTTGCCTTGGCTGAGGCAACGCTTGGTGCGGGGCGCGGGGCGAAGGTTGTTTTCGGCGTGATCTTGGGAACCGGCGTTGGCGGCGGGCTGATCGTTGATGGCAAGATCGTCAATGGCGCGGGCGGGTTTGCAGGCGAATGGGGGCATGGACCAATTCTCGGGAAACAGGCGGGAAATCCGCCTGTTGATATTCCACAAATTAAGTGCGGCTGCGGGCAGACGGGCTGCGTTGATGCTTTAGGCGCGGCGCGCGGAATTGAACGTTTGCACAATTTTTTTCACAAAGCCGACCTCGCCAGCACTGAAATTATTCAAAATTGGCAAGCTGGCGATGCGCAGGCGGAGCATACGATTAAAGTTTATCTCGATATCGTCTCGCGCCCGCTGGCATTGGCGGTCAACATCGTCGGTGCTAATGTGGTTCCCGTTGGCGGCGGGTTAGCAAACTCCATCGAACTCATTTCGCGGATTGACTTATCGGTGCGTGAGAAAATTCTTCGCAAGACGAATGAGCCACTGGTCGTTCCGGCGCAGTGTCTGGTCGAGCCAGGCCTCATTGGGGCGGCGATTTTGGGGTTTGCTAAATGACAAAGTCACGGATTGCGCTTGAAGTCTGCGTTGATAATGCTGCCGGGCTTGCGGCTGCAATCGCGGGCGGCGCGGACCGGATTGAACTTTGCTCGGCGCTGCCTTTGGGCGGACTGACGCCCTCGCCCGGCTTCATGGCGTTTGCCGCTAAATGCTCCGTTCCCGTCTACGCGATGATCCGGCCACGGATTGGTGACTTTATATTTTCAGAAGCCGAAGTCGATATGATGCGCCGCGATATTGATGTCGTGCGGGCGGCGGGATTGGCCGGTGTCGTGCTCGGGGCCAACTCCCGTTCAGGCGCGTTGGATGAGGCGGCTCTTAGAATATTGAGCACCCATGCGGCAGGGCTTGGCACAACACTGCACCGCGCCATTGATCTGGCCCCCAGTTTGCTCCATGGCGTGGACCTCGGCATCGATCTCAAGTTTGAACGTATTCTGAGTTCTGGTGGCAGAAGAACCGCACCGGAGGGAATCGATATCCTCGTTGCCATGAACGACCATGCCCGGGGCCGTATTTCCATCATGCCCGGAAGCGGCGTCAATGCGGGGAGTATCAATGCACTGCTTTCGCGTCTTGCAGTGCGTGAGGTTCACGGCTCCTGCAGCGCGGATGTCATTGAGCGCGACTCGAAGGTGATTGAATTCGGTTTTGCCAACGCCCGTTCGCGCCAGACGTCTTTGGCCGAAGTTTCTGCGCTGCGCTACGCGCTGGATCAGAATATACCGGTCACCACAAGCGCCAGCACGATATAACGCGCGAACTTGGCTGTGGCGACGAAGACAATAAAAACAGGCAGCGGCTCGCGCATCAGACCGGCCGCGACGGTGAGCGCATCACCGACAATCGGCAGCCAAGAGAGCAAAAGCGAATACTTGCCATAGCGTTGATACCAGCTTTGCGCCTGTTGAAGCCGCTCTGGCGTCACAGGAAACCACGACCGGTCGCGATAGTTTTCGACTTTTTTGCCCAGCCACCAATTGACGACAGCGCCAAGCGTATTGCCGGTTCCAGCGACCATCAGAAGCCAGAACAACGAATAGTTCTTGGCAAGAATTAGCGCAGTCAACATCGCTTCTGACTGCAAAGGCAGGATGGTGGCCGACGCGAAAGCGACGAGGAACAGTGCGGCAAGCGTCAGCAAGTCAGGCTCTGCATGACGGGATTATCCAAGCTGCGTGTCCCTTGTTTGTACGTGCGGATAGAGATTCTAACGCTCAAAGGGAATGCTTTGCCGGTTTTGATTATCAACTGTCAATTCTTAGGGGCCATCATCGTGACCGGTCTAGTTACACAACGTGTTGAAAAGAGTCAGGAACCTTTTGGATAATAAAACTGTTTCTTCGGGGAGCGATTACGCTCTCAATTCTTTGAGGAGAGATGGATATGAAAATTGCACTATTAAGCTCAGCTGCGGCACTTATCATGCTCGTAGCCCCTTCCACCGCTTTTGCAGCCTGCAGCCTTGGCGATGCGGCGGCAGACCAGCAACTGTCAAAAATTGAAGGCATTCAGAGTGGCGATTACGCGGGCGTCCGGCGCGATGCACGGGAATTGCGTTCCGCCGCGATCGTGCTGCAGCGCTACGGAAAAGATGCGGCTTGTGAACAAGTTGTGGCGGCATTGAATGAGGTTTTGAGCGATCCGCGCGCTTCTTCCGACATGCGCAATTCGGCAATGGCACCTGCTGTCAAGGCGCCCGCTGCAAAAGTCGCCGCACCTGCCGCCGACGCTGAGACCACAGCCGCCGCACCCGTTGCTACCGACCAGACCGGTTCCATTCCCGCAGCGCCTGGCATGACCATGGAGCAACGCAGGTCCGGTTCGATG
>JANOYJ010000240.1:0-2910 GCA_031428815.1 Phyllobacterium sp. | reverse complement strand
CCTCGACGCATGGCGCGTTCGGCGCTCTGGCCCATGGTATCGGCACATCCGAGGTCGAGCATGTGCTTGCGACCCAGACGCTGATCCAGAAAAAGGCCAAGAACATGCTGGTGCGTGTTGATGGGCAACTTCCAGATCATGTCACGGCCAAGGACATCATCCTTGCGATCATCGGCGAAATCGGCACGGCAGGCGGCAATGGCCATGTCATTGAATTTGCTGGAGAAGCCATTCGTGCCTTGTCGATGGAAGGCCGCATGACGGTCTGCAACATGACCATTGAAGGCGGTGCCCGCGCAGGTCTTATCGCGCCGGATGAAAAGACGTTCGAATATATTAAGGGCCGCCCGCGCGCACCGAAGGGTGAGGCGCTGGAAGCGGCCATGGCCTATTGGAAAACGCTGTTCACCGATGAAGGCGCGCATTACGACAAGGTCGTGGTGCTGGATGCCGCCAAGCTCCCGCCGATTGTGTCTTGGGGTTCATCGCCGGAAGACGTCATCTCGATCCTTGGTGAAGTGCCAAATCCGGATGACATCGCCGACGATAATAAGCGCACTTCGAAATGGCGGGCGCTCGATTATATGGGCCTGAAGCCCGGCACTAAGATGACTGACATTACGCTCGACCGCGTGTTCATCGGCTCCTGCACAAACGGGCGCATCGAAGACTTGCGCGAAGTGGCCAAGGTCGTTGAAGGCCGCAAAGTCGCATCAACTGTAAACGCCATGATCGTCCCGGGTTCCGGCCTTGTGAAGGAACAGGCGATTGCCGAAGGTCTCGACAAGATTTTCATCGCGGCGGGCTTTGACTGGCGCGAGCCGGGCTGTTCCATGTGTCTGGCGATGAATGATGACCGTTTGAAGCCGCATGAGCGCTGCGCCTCGACATCGAACCGCAATTTCGAAGGCCGTCAAGGCTTCAAAGGCCGCACACATCTGGTGTCACCCGCCATGGCAGCTGCAGCGGCGATTGAAGGGCATTTTGTTGATATTCGCGAGTGGCGGTGACGTAGCGACAGGCTGGTCTTGCTAAGCGCTGCAGCGCCCAACTAGAGCTGGTTTGTTGAAGGAAGGGCTTGTTGATGGACGACATCTTCGCGCGCGACAAAGCCGGTGAAGTGATCACGCGGGACGACCCCGATCTTGGAAAGATAATGGATGTCATCTTTTTAGCGCAGAAGGTGATTGCTGATCTGAATACTGGCTACAAAACGCAAGAGGAGGTGCGGGCGCTCTTCTCTCAATTGACAGGGGTAGACGTCGACCCGTCATTCTGCCTGCTGCCGCCATTCTACACAGACTTTGGTCGCAACATCCGCGTTGGCAAGAATGTTTTCGTCAATCATTGCTGCGAGTTCATGGACAGGGGCGGCATTACGATTGACGACGGCGTGTTCATCGCGCCCAAAGTCAATCTGATTACGATCAATCATCCGGAGAACCCGGCCCTGCGCAGCGCAACCTATTGCGCACCGATCCGTATTAAGAAAAATGTCTGGATCGGCGTAGGCGCATCGGTCATGCCGGGTGTGACCATCGGGGAAAATTCGATTGTTGCGGCGAACGCGGTTGTCACCAAAGACGTGCCTGACAACGTGATCGTCGGCGGAATTCCAGCCCGGATTCTGCGACCGATCAAGGAAGCTAACTCATCAGACCGATCTGCATAGCCAATAATGCTCGTGCCCTCAATTGTTCGGAGCTTTAGGGTATTTTCATTCCTCCTTGCGACTTGTCTATCAAGCTGGCGCAAGTCGATGGAACCTGCCAAACAAAACGATGAAGGGTTGATCCGCTGTTAGATTGAATGAGGAACTCCATGAAAACCGACAATCTGATGAAGAAGCGCAGCGATCGTGTTTGGCTGAGTGCCGACAATTGCCGCGTCGAGGATTTGGCGGCGCTGACCGGCCAGACGACGAACCTCGCGGATTATCCGTTCGCTGATTCCGTCCAGTCGAATGTCCTGATCTATGACTGCAACGCCATCCGCACGGCAATCATCGACCCTGACCGACGCAAATGGCTGCTCGCCGAATGGGCGGAGGCCTTGATGGACGGTCCGGGCGTTGTCGTTTTGAAATACGCTGAAACCGATCACGCCATGATCGACACGGCCAGCGACATTTTCCGCGCCATCATTGACGAGCAGCATCGGTCAGGCACAGGCGGCGGCGATCATTTTGCCAAGCCCGGCGCCAATGACCGCATTTGGAACTCGCTGGAAAAGCATTGCCTGCGCGATCCCGGGAATTTCGCCGCATATTACAGTAATGAGATATTGGCTTTGATTTCCGAAGCTTGGCTCGGGCCGTATTATCAGATGACGGCGCAGCTTAATGTGGTCAATCCCGGCGGCGCGTCACAATCGGCGCATCGCGATTATCATCTTGGATTCCAGAGCGCCAAGGACATTGAGCGCTATCCAGTGCATGTGCAATTGACCTCTGCGACGTTGACGCTGCAAGGCGCTATCGCCCATGTCGATGCACCGCTCGAGACCGGCCCGACGCTGCTCCTGCCATTCAGCCAAGCCTATGATGCGGGTTATCTCGCGATGAACCGCTCTGAATTTCAGGAGTTTTTCAAAACCAATCATGTGCAATTGCCGTTAGAAAAAGGCGACATGCTGTTTTTCTCACCAGCGCTTTTGCATGCAGCGGGCTCAAACCGCTCCAGAGATGTGAAGCGTATGGTCAATCTGTTCCAAGTCTCCTCTGCCTATGGCCGAGCTATGGAGAGCATTAACCGCTTGGCGATGAGCAAGGCGCTGTATGAGACTTTGGCCAAGGCAAAAGCATCCGGATCACTCGGCGCATCGCAAATTTCCAATGTGATCGCCGCCTCGGCAGAAGGCTATTCCTTCCCGACCAATCTGGACCGCGATCCACCACTCGGCGGTTTAGCG
>JANOYJ010000239.1:0-2674 GCA_031428815.1 Phyllobacterium sp. | reverse complement strand
GCCAAATTGACCGTCGATGACCTCGCTAATGGCACCCGAAGCGAGGGCGAAGGCAGCGTCTGCAATTTTGGGATCCGGCAGATCGCTTTTTTGCAGGTCGCCAAGGGTAACATCTGCCGATGTCTTGTTTTCCGACTTGATGATGTCATCAAACGTTGCTCCTGCCGCGATTTTAGCTTTGGCAGTTGCCGCCGCGTCTTTGGTGACAAAAACCAACTGCTCGATTTGTCGTGATTCCTTTTTTGTGTATCGTGCGATGTTCTTATCGTAGTCTGCCTTTACCGCCGCGTCGTCGATTGCCGAGGCGTCCGCGATGTCTTCAGGTGTCAATCTGACATATGAAAATTTGCGATATTCCGGTGCCTTGTAGGAATCCTTGCGGTCTTCAAAAAACTTACTGAGCTCGGCGTCCGTCGGCTCACTGATCGGCTGCACAATGCTGACAGGCAACTTAATGTAGTCCACGTCGCGACTTTCACCGGTGTGCAGCGCCATCGCTTGAAGATAAACGTCAGGAACGGACACGCCATCGGCGACGGCTTCGACAATCTGTTGGCGCACGGCGACGCGCTCACGGCTCTTCAAATAATCTTCCGGACGCATGCCGACATTTCGTAAGACGGCATCAAAATTGACGCGCGAGAAACTGCCCGAAGCATCCTTGAAAGCAGCGTCTTCCGCAGTGAGGGAGGCGAGACGGTCTTTGGAAAGACCGAGGCCCATCTTTCGCGACTGCTCATCCAAGACAACACCGGCTACCAGCTGCGCCATCACCTGACTGTCAACACCAAGCGCTTTGGCCTGATCGCGCGTCAGACGTTGGTTCAATTGCTGACTATAGACCTGCATTTGGCGGTTATAGGCGAGGCGGTATTCAATCGGTGTGACCAATGTCTCGCCGGAACTCAACACCGCGCTTCCAACAAAACCGTTGCGAAAGACATCGCTGATGCCGAAAGCGACAAAGCTGATGGACAAAAGGGCGAGTAGGATTTTAGCAACCCAGCCTTGAGTAGCGCCACGAAGTTTTTCAAGCATCAGAAAACGTCCATATTTTTAATGTCATTTGGTCCGTCGTCTTTTATTCACCGATAGAGCCGCAAGCAAGGCCGGATTGGCTCCTCGACACATTTGCCAAACCCGCTGAATTTGATACGAACCGTTTGAAAACGTCAAACCGCAGGAAAATCAAATGACCAAGGGTATCAAGCCGCTCGTAGCCGGCAATTGGAAAATGAATGGCGTCTCGGAATCGCTGTCTGAATTGCGGCAGATGAAAAACGGCTTCATGACCGGGCTAGATGCCGACTGTGACGCTTTGATCTGCGCTCCAGCAACTTTGATCGCTAAGGCGGCTGACATGGTCTCCGACAGCCCAGTCCACATTGGCGGGCAGGATTGCCACGCGAAGGACAGTGGCGCACATACCGGCGATGTGTCGGGCGCTATGCTAAAGGACGCCGGCGCAACGTTTGTGATTGTCGGGCATTCCGAGCGCAGGACCGATCACAAGGAAGATGATGCGACTGTTAAGGCCAAAGCGCAGGCTGCTTGGCGGGCAGGGCTCATTGCCATTATTTGTATTGGTGAGACAGAGACCCAACGCAAAAGCGGCGTGACAAACGATATTTTGACGGGTCAGCTCAAGGGCTCAATCCCGGAGGGTGCAACGGCTTCCAATACAATTATTGCTTATGAACCTGTATGGGCGATTGGAACCGGCCTGACACCTACCGTTGCTGACGTAACGGACGCTCATGGTCATATCCGTGCCGAGCTTGGTGTTTTAGTGGGCGATGCGGCGTCGAAAATGCGTGTGCTTTATGGCGGATCAGTGAAGCCCTCGAATGCCAAGGAACTGCTGTCGATAGATAATGTCGATGGCGCTCTGGTGGGTGGCGCAAGCCTGAAGGCTGCTGATTTCCTTGGGATCTGCGACGCGTATCGCGCTATTTGACCCTTTGAAGGCTTGTAAGGGAGAATCGGCGCTCCCATCTGGCGTGAAGAAATAGGGTGGTAGTCTTCCTTTGCGTGAAAATCGCGTGTAAGGGGGCGCGAAATTGAGGCGATGCGACGCCAATATGGACGCATCCGAAACGTAATACGGAATAACTCATGCAAACCGTTATCATTGTCATCCATCTCATGGTCGTTCTTGCGCTTGTCGGCGTTGTCTTATTGCAACGATCAGAGGGTGGCGGGCTTGGTATCGGCGGTGGCTCTGGCTTTATGACGGCGCGGGGCGCTGCCAATGCATTGACGCGCACAACAGCGATTCTTGCTGCCGCTTTTTTTGCGACCTCGCTGACACTGACGCTGTTGGCGCGATACGGCGAAAAGTCGACGGACATTCTTGACAAGGTACCGGCAACGCAAACGCAACAAGGCGAGGGCGGTGTACTCAATCAGCTTGGTGGCAAGGACATTCCAACACCAGCTGTTGATGTGCCCTCTGCTCCGGCGACCGATGCGACTCCGGTCGCGCCTGCCGAACCGGCGGCGACTGCCCCAGCCGCTGAGACGCCAACTGCTCCCGCAGTCGCTCTTCCGGTTACACCCGAGGCTCCAGCGTCGACGACGGAAACCGCGCCAACGACGACTGTACCAGCCCAATAGTTCGAATCGGTGTGTTTTATTAAGACGGGCGTTTTTGCGTCCATTTGTTTCTGGTGCG
>JANOYJ010000238.1:0-8202 GCA_031428815.1 Phyllobacterium sp. | reverse complement strand
CACAATGGGTCATAAGGCGGGTGTCGATGCCCTGCGCGAGACAGTCCGCAATGCCGCAGACTTTGGAATTTCCTATCTGACGGTGTATGCGTTTTCCTCAGAAAATTGGTCGAGACCTGCCTCGGAAGTCTCTGATTTAATGGGGCTTTTGAAGATTTTCATTCGCCGTGATTTGGCAGATCTACATAAATCCAACGTCAAAATTCGCATTATCGGTGACCGTGCGACTTTGCCTGCCGATATAAAAACTCTTCTCGAAGAAGCCGAGATACTCACGCGTGAAAATAGTCGCCTCAATCTGGTGATCGCTTTTAACTATGGCAGCCGCGACGAGATTGTGCGTGCGGCCAAGCAATTGGCTAGTGACGTAAAGTCGGGGCAGTTATTGCCGGACGATGTCACTATGGATGCGATCAACGATCGGTTGGATACGGCGGGCATTCCCGATCCAGACCTGTTGATTCGCACGAGCGGTGAGATGCGATTGTCGAATTTTCTGTTGTGGCAAGCCGCTTATGCCGAGTTTGTGTTCCTGCCGTGCCTTTGGCCGGACTTTAACCGCGACAGGTTTTCTGAGGCGCTGAAGATATTCGAGCAAAGAGATCGTCGATTTGGCGGCGTGGAGACCAAAGTTTCGTGACTATTTCTACTGGAAAGCAAGGGTCAGCATTGTCGAATCTCCAACTGAGGGTGATTTCAGCCGCAATTTTAGGAAGCGTCGCTCTTGCAGCAACCTGGTATGGCGGTATGCCCTTTCGTGTGATGGCCGCATTGATCGGGCTCTTGGTCTTCTGGGAATGGCAGAATATTACCGGCTATGACAAGTATGGATTGCTCGAACTTGCAGCACCCGCCTCGGTGGCGGCTTCTGTCGTTTTGGTGATCTTGAATTTTCCAGCCTTGGAGAGCGTTATTCCTGCGATCTTTGCGGTTATGTTTTCCGTTGCCGCTTGTGTGAGGCGCGGGGTGCCCTATTGGTTTCCATTCGGGGTGCCGTACGCGATTTTGCCGGTACTGGGACTTTGCACACTACGCGCGGATCATCAAAGTGGCTTGGCAACTATAGTATTTCTTTTTTCAGTCGTCTGGGCGGCTGACATTTTTGCTTATGTAGCGGGAAGAACATTCGGCGGACCGAAACTTGCTCCCAAAATTTCTCCCAAGAAAACTGTATCGGGCGCTTTGGGCGGCGCATTGGCAGGCATTATCGTCGGCATCGGCATTGCGGCGTGGTTCGGTCAGTCGAGCTGGTGGTACTATGGCATTCTCGCGCTTATTTTGACAGTCTGCTCTCAGGTAGGCGATTTGTTTGAATCATACGTGAAGCGCCGCTTCGGTGTAAAAGATTCCGGGACAATTATTCCGGGGCATGGCGGCGTTATGGATAGGGTTGACGGGCTTATTGCAGCCACGGTCGCTCTTTATTTTTATTCGATTATTATGATTTTCTCGCAGTCGCCATCATGGACCCTGTTTCCACTCTAGTTCTTGAATTGTCGCGTTGTCCTTTGCTTTTGATGTTTCTATTAAGAGCGGGAATTCTTCAAGTCGATTTCCCGGTCAAATAGGTTCAATACTAACCATTGCCGATTCGGAGTGCCATTGATTGAGCGATACATTGACCATGCTTCTTTCCGGAAACAGCCTGTTTTTGGGCACCATACTGCCATTTCTATTCATCCTGACGATCGTCGTCTTCGTTCATGAGATGGGGCACTATCTCGTCGGGCGGTGGTGCGGCATCGGCGTCAAAGCTTTCTCCATCGGATTTGGACCGGAATTGCTTGGTTTCAACGACAAACATGGAACCCGTTGGAAGTTGTCAGCAATTCCGCTCGGTGGTTATGTGAAATTTGCCGGCGACGAGAATGTGACGAGCACGCCCGATCCAGAGGCTTTGGCGGCGCTCACACCTAAAGAGCGGGAAGGGGCGTTCCATCTGGCGGCTGTTTGGAAGCGTGCTGCGACGGTTTTTGCCGGTCCTGCAGCGAATTTCATCCTGACAATCGCGATTTTTTCGACAATTTTTTATATGTATGGGCGCGTCATTTCCGATCCGATGGTGGCGCGGGCCGTGCCGGGCAGCGCCGCAGAAATTGCTGGCTTTATGCCTGGCGATAAGTTCCTGCGGGTGGACGGAACGGATGTGAAAACTTTCTCGGATGTGCAGCGCTATGTGTCAACCCGGGCGGGCGTTTCAATTATTTTCGTTATGGAACGTGACGGCAAGGAAGTCGAACTCACGGGCATTCCGAAGCAAACCGAGGTCGATGATCCGCTCGGGAACAAGGTTAAAATTGGCATTATCGGCGTTGAAACCAACAAAGATGTCGGCAAGTTCAGGGTCGAAAATTTTGGTCCATTTGCTGCGGTTGGTGAGGCGGTGAAGGAATCATTGTTTATTGCCGGGCAAACGGGTGAATTTCTCGGGCGTCTTGTCCGGGGTCGTGAGGATAAATGTCAGCTCGGCGGCCCTGTAAAGATCGCCACGATGGCGGGGCAGGCGGCTGAGCGCGGATTTGCATGGTTAATCCAATTGACCGCATTGCTCTCAATTGGAATAGGCATTCTTAACCTACTTCCCATTCCCCCGCTCGATGGCGGCCATTTGCTTTTTTATGCCATTGAGGGCGTTATTCGACGCCCCGTGACCGAAAAGTTGCAGGAAATTATCTATCGAATCGGAGGAATCTTGGTTCTTTCATTTATGGGGTTTGTGATTTTTAATGACCTTTTTGCCTGTTAAAACGGCCGTTATTTTGTCATTGTCACTTTGCATTTACCATAGATGTTGATTTTCGTGGCTGTTCGGTCACGTTCCCCAAAGAAGTAAACGGATTTTAACCGTAAACCTTGCTTGTAGAGGAAATATGGGTAAAACGGTTTGACGTGATTGCTGGGCAATGTTCAGCGAGGCGTGGAATTGCATAAAGAATGAATTGTATAAAGGTTGAGAATGCCGATGAAGGCCAATAAGAAATTTTTGTCGGCAGTGTCCGCTGTCGCTCTGGTCGCCTGTGTCGTGGCAGTATCGCCCGCTCTTGCTGCGTTCAGCAGCATTCAGGTGGTTGGAAATCAGCGTGTAGAAGCCAGCACAATCAGTGACTATATCGGCGTAAAGCCTGGTCAACCTTTTTCCAGTGCCGATATTGATGAGGCTGTAAAACGCCTTTTCTCGACCGGCCTTTTCTCAGATGTCCGTATCAAGCAGTCCGGCAGCGTTCTTATTGTCGAAGTCGATGAACTTTCGGTCGTCAACCAAGTGATTTTCCAAGGCAATAAGAAAATCAAAGATGCTGCTCTTGGCGCACAGGTTCAGTTGAAACCGCGATCGGCTTTGGATACCAATTTGATGGAATCTGATGCTGAAACCATTCGCGAGGCTTATCGCCGGATCGGGCGGGCTGATGTCACCGTTAGCCCCACGACAATGGATCTCGGTAACAACCGCGTAAACGTGGTTTTCGAGATTTCTGAGGGTGATCGCACCAAAATTGGCACGATTAATTTCGTCGGCAATAACGCGTATGGCGACCGTCGCTTGCAAGAAGTTATGTCGACCAAGCGTTCGAATTTGATGTCATGGCTGTCACGCAATGACGTTTACAATGAAGACAAGCTACGCGCGGACGAGGAATTGCTGCGCCGCTTTTACTTCAATAAGGGCTATGCCGATTTTCAAGTGATTTCGTCCGTCGCTGAGCTTGATGATGCAACGAACAAATATACGATCACGGTCACAGTGGACGAAGGCGAGCGCTATACATTCGGCGACATTTCAGTTGAAAGCACGGTTGACGGTGTTGATGGCGCCGTGTTGCAGCGCAGCCTTGAGACACGCACCGGGCGGGTCTATAGCGCCAAGGATGTAGAGGACTCTCTTCTTGCCGTGTCTGAGCAGGTTGCCGGCAAGGGTTATGCCTTTGCCCAAGTCACACCGCGCGGAGACCGCGACATTGCAAACCGCACAATTTCCATCGTTTACACAATCGATCAGGGCCAGAAAGCCTATGTCGAGCGCATAGACATCCGTGGCAACGATAAGACCCGCGATTATGTGATTCGCCGTGAGTTTGATCTCGCCGAAGGCGATGCGTTTAATCAGGTTATGATCCAACGGGCGAAGCGCCGGTTGGAAGCGCTTGGTTTCTTTGAAAAAGTTGAAATTGCAACGGCGCCCGGCGCCGAGCCTGACCAAGTTGTCTTGATCGTGGATGTCGTTGAAAAATCCACTGGTGAATTCTCTATTGGCGCTGGATATTCAACGGGTGGAGATAATTCGGGACCATCAGTTGAGGGTTCTATAACGGAGCGCAATTTCCTTGGACGCGGGCAATATTTGAAGCTCGCCTTGGGCGGAACAGCAAATAGCCGTAGTTATACACTCTCGTTTACCGAGCCTTATTTTCTTGGTTACCGGATTGCAGCCGGGTTCGATATTTTCAAAAACACAAACAGTTATAAGGGGTACGATCTTGATCGCAGCGGCGCGACCGTTCGATTCGGGCTGCCCATCATGGAGCATTTGTCGGCACAGGTTGCTTATAACTTTGTCACCGATGATTATACCGATAACGACACGACGCTTGTCGATCCAGCCTATATTCCGACGTTGCCGAGCCAATGGATTAAGTCATCTGTCAGTGGCGCTCTCACTTGGGATTCAATTGACGATAAAAACAACCCGCACGAAGGTATTTTCTCCCGCTTTACTGTCGAATATGCCGGCATTGGCGGTGATGCCAGATGGGCCAAGACAACGGCCAAGGCTTCCTATTATCAGACAGTATCTGAAGATTTGAATATTGTTGGGGTGTTGACTGCTGGTGGCGGTCACATAATGGCGCTTGGTAATCCAACAACGCCTGGTGCAGCCTCCGGCGGCATTCTTGTGGGTGACATGTTCAGGGCCAGCAGCGATATCGTTCGCGGTTTCAAATCCAGCGGATTTGGTCCGACACATACTGCAAGCGGTGATTTTATCGGCGGAACGACCTATCTCAACGCTTCGGCTGAGATGCAGTTTCCGATGCCGGCTATTCCTGAGAGCATTGGTATCAAAGGCGCGGTATTCGCAGATATTGGAACGCTATTCGGTACGCCTTACTCGGGCGGTGTTTCGAACGATGCCATGGCTTGGCGCTCGTCGGTTGGTGCGAGTCTGCTTTGGGCGTCTCCATTCGGACCGTTGCGTGTGGACTATGCTGTTCCTGTCATGAAGGAAGCGCATGACAAGATTCAGAATTTCAACTTCGGCATTTCGACCAAATTCTGATTTAAGCTCTCCCGGATCCCTTATTGGTATCCGGGAAGTGGTGTGGTTGAGTGTGTTATGTCTGAAATCCGATATTTTCATCCTGTTGTGTCGATGAGTGTTGGCGAGGCAGCGGCATTGTCTGGCGCTGAGCTTCTCACTCCTGAATTTTCCCATGTGATGTTAACCGGCATGGGTTCGCTGGATAGAGCCGGGCCAAACCTGCTCACTTTTATTGCTGGCAAGGCTATACCCGACATTGGAGCCGATATTTCCGCTGGAGCGGTAGTTTGCAACAAAGAATGCTCCGCCAGCATTCCTGCCGGTATTGCCATCCTTGTTTCAAGCAAACCCAAGGACACCTTCGCTTTGATCGGCAGGGCGCTATTTCCTTCCAGTGTTCACTCGACACCTTTTGCCGTTCAGAGTGGAGCCTTGGGTTTTGTTGATCCGACGGCGCATGTCGAAGCCGGTGTTCTTATTTCGGTGGGGGCGGTTGTTGGCCATGGTGTGGAGATCGGGGCAGGCACATCCATCGGGCCCAATACAGTGATCGGACCCGGATGCAAAATCGGCCGTGATTGTTCGATTGGACCAAGTGTTACAGTCACGAATGCACTGATCGGAAATCACGTCTTTCTCCACCCTGGCGTGCGTATCGGGCAGGATGGATTTGGTTTTGTGCCCGGAAAGGCTAGGCTGGAGAAAATGCCGCATATCGGCCGCGTCATCATCCAAGATGATGTTGAGATCGGCGCAAATTCTACCGTTGATCGCGGAATGCTGGACGATACCGTGATCGGCGAGGGAACAAAAATTGATAACCTCGTACAGATCGGCCATAATGTTCATATCGGTCGACATTGCGTCATTGCCGGATTGTGCGGCATTTCTGGGAGCGTAGTGATCGGTGATTGGGTTATGCTCGGCGGCAATTCGGGCATCGCGGATCATGTATCGATAGGCGATGGCGCACAGATCGCGGCGCGCGCAGGCGTCATGAATGATGTTCCGGCCGGTCAAAAATGGGCAGGTGCGCCAGCTCAGCCATTGCGCGACTTTTTCCGCGAAGTATCGGCGATCCGCGGCTTGGTGAAGGATAAAAAGGGTAAGAAACTATGAGCGATGGTGATGCGAAGATACTGGATACAGTCGACATTATGCGTCTCATGGAGATATTGCCGCACCGTTATCCGTTTTTGATGATTGACAAAATCATTGATATTGACGGCGATAATTCCGCAATAGGCATAAAAAACGTGACGATCAATGAACCGCATTTCACCGGTCATTTCCCGACCAAACCGATCATGCCGGGCGTGCTGATTGTCGAAGCCATGGCACAGACGGCTGGTGCGATTGCGCTCATAGCACGTGGATTGGAAACGCAGGCGCTGGTATATTTCATGTCGATCGACGGCGCAAAATTCCGCAAGCCAGTTTTTCCTGGCGATCAGTTGCGGATCCATGTTAAAAAAATCAAACGCCGCGGCGGGTTGATGAAGTATGCATGCGAAGCCATGGTTGATGGCATCAAAGTAGCGGAAGCTGAGGTGACAGCCATGCTCGTCGATCAAAATGAAACAGCAGACGCTGGAAACGCGGTTCAATCTTGAGCATACATCCGACCGCCATCATCGAGTCCGGTGCCCGGATTGGCGATAACTGCTCAATCGGTCCGTTTTGTCATATCGGACCCGAGGTAGTGCTCGGGGACAATTCAATTGTCATGAGCCACGTGGTGATTTCCGGTGCCACGACGATTTCAGAAGGCGCAAAGATTTACTCGCATGCCGTTATCGGCGGTGATCCGCAAAACACCGCGCATAAGGGCGGGCGGACGACGCTAAGTGTTGGAAAGAATTGCACAATCCGCGAAGGCGTCACGATGAACCGCGGCACCGATGTCGGTCTTGGCAGAACTGTTGTCGGCGACGATTGCATGTTTCTTGCCTATGCGCATGTTGCGCATGATTGCATACTCGGCGATCGCGTGACATTCGCCAATAATGTCATGATTGGCGGACATTGCCATATAGGCGATGGTGTGATTATCGGCGGCGGCGGCGCTGTCCATCAGTTTTGCAGGGTTGGCAATAATGCCTTCATCGGCGGACTCGCAGGTGTCGTCCGCGACGTCATTCCCTACGGCATGGCTATTGGCGTCTATGCTCACCTTGCAGGGTTAAACATCGTTGGCATGAAGCGCTCAGGAATTTCTCGCGCTGATATTCATGCGATGCGCCATGCCTACCGCATGTTATTCGACCGCTCCCATACGATGCACGACAATATCGCCCGGGTACGTGACACCTACGCCGACGCGCCTGTGGTCATGCGACTGCTTGATTTTGTCTCAGTGGATGGCAAGAGGTCCTATTGCACGCCGCCGCTGGATGCCGGTGGCGCGGGCTCAGATGACTCGAGTGACTGAGACAACTTCGCCCCTCTCGCTCGCCCCGACAGCGGTGATTGCGGGAAACGGGGTGCTTCCAAAATTGTTGGCGCAAGAACTCGCCTTCCATGGGCCGCCGCCGACGATTGCCGCCATTGAGGGTGAAGCGGGCGATTGGATAAACGGCTATCCGAGTTTTTCAATTAAGTCGGTTGAGATCGGCGTCCTCGTCGCGGAATTGAAAAAAAGAGGTGTTAGCCGCCTCGTTCTTGCTGGCGGTGTGAAAACCCGGCCAAAAATCTCGTCGCTTCGCTTCGACTGGGTCACCATTAAGTCGTTGCCGCAATTTGCCAAGGCGCTTCGCCAAGGCGACGACGCATTATTGAAAACATTCATTGCAGTGCTGGAAGCTCATGGTTTTTCCGTGGTGGGTGCACATGAGATCATGCCTGATCTGCTCGCATCGCAAGGGGCCATGACCACCTTAAAGCCAAATGCACAGGACCGAGTGGACCTTTCCTGCGCAATCCAAGCCGCGCGCGAACTTGGACGG
>JANOYJ010000237.1:0-3598 GCA_031428815.1 Phyllobacterium sp. | reverse complement strand
GCATCATCGGCCAATTGCTTACGACGTTGAATATCCGCCGTCGCCACCATGTTTTTCTCGTGAAGTTCAAGAAGGTCACCAATATGCTTCTGCGCCGCCGCGCCGATACCGGCCATGGTCTCTTCGGCGGCGGTGTCCACTTTGGAGCCCAGCGTATTGATCTTGTGCGCCACATCTTGCTGCGCCGCCGTCTTCAAGGAATCTTCCAGCGCCTTGTAGAGAACTATGCGCTGTTCGGTATCGATGGAGAGCTTATTGATCAGCGTCGATTGCGCGGCTTGTTGATTGTTGAGAGAATCGACGAATGTCTGGAACATCGAGGTATAGCGCTCCAGCGTCTGGCTCTCGGCGAGTAATTCCTGCTCCTTCGCCTGCTTTTCATTGTATTCGGTCGCGAGCTTCGAGCGCTCGCCCTCAAGCTGGGTCCGCGCCTTCTGGTCGGTCGAGGCGGCGATCTTGTTTTCGATGTCGAGCAGTAATGGATTAAGTTCCATAATCCGCTTCTGCACTGTCTCAAGATTGTTCATGGTCGACTTGCGCCGTTCAATCACAGTGGTGAGGCTCGCCTCTGATGTCTTATATCGGGCTTCCAAAACCTGTTTCTGGGCTTTCAAAATACCGACAATCGTATCGGACTTGACGAGCAATTCTTGCAGGTTTCCTGCCAGTGACATGCCGCGCACACGGTCGGAGCGCATACGCTGCATCCGGTCCTTGGAGAAAACACCGATGAACTTTTCCCAACCGGTAAAGCTCTTCATCGATTCAAATTCCGCGCCGAAAATATTCGTCGCGTCTTCAAGCCCCAAAATAAGGTCGGCAATATTGCCTTCCATCACCTTCTGTTGCGTGATGACGTCTTGCAGGCGGGCATTCTCAATATCAAAATTGGCATCGCCAATCTTTTTGTCGGCCTTGGCAAACTGGTCCAGCACCACCGCAGACTGGTCGATCTTGGTCTTCATCTCCTCGACCACGGCTTGAGTCTTGGCAATCTCGGCGTCAAAATTCTGCAGCGTGGCCATAATCTATCTCCAATGGTTCAAAAACCCCGACGAGATATAGCCATAGCCAAGGCCGAATGAAAGATGCCCGCAACTTCACTGTGACGATTTCCCGAGAGTGGGCCTAGTCCGGCATGAAACCAAACATATCATCCGGAGCGATCCGCCCCATTTCCTCTTCCCAATGCGAGCGGCAGAGCGAAACGTAGACATCCTTGCCAATCGCCACCTGCTCGCCCTGCCGTGCGACCTTGCCGTCCTCGCCAAGCCGCACCACCATCGTCGCCTTGCGCCCGCAGCGGCAGATCGTGCGCACTTCGCGCAAATCATCGGCGAGTGCCAGAAGGGCGCGTGAACCCGAGAACAAATTTCCCTGAAAATCCGTCCGCAGCCCATAGCACATCACCGGCACACCGAGCCGGTCCACCACCCGCGCCAATTGCCAGACTTGGGATTCTGTCAAAAACTGCGCCTCATCAACAAACACGCAATGCAACGGATGGCCCTCCATGCGATCCTGCACCCGCTGAAACATGTCGTCATGATCACGAAACATCTCGGCTTTTTCTTCAAGCCCGATGCGCGAGGAAATATAGCCCTCGTCGCCTTTGCGATAATGTCCGGCCACGAACAATAGCGTGCGCATGCCGCGCTCTTGATAATTATACGACGCCTGCAACAGCATCGTCGTCTTTCCCGCATTCATGGTGGCGTAGTTGAAATAGAGTTTGGCCATAAAGAGAGTCCGTTTTCGAAGGAATTCCTAGGACAAGTTCAACGGATTCGCCAGTTTCAAGTGCCGACTTTCAACATCTGCCGCACGCACGTCACACCATGTCGCGGGCAGGCTACACAAGCACTGGCATCCGTAATGAAATCATGATTGGATTAGTCCAAGGGACAACTGCAATAACCAATCGTCTCCGGTCCGCAAAACAACAAGGGAACTCAAATATGACACGTATTTTCTCCGCAGCGCTTCTAACATCAGCGCTCCTCACCAGCGCCGCCTATGCGGGCGATGCCGAAACCTGCAAACCCGTGCGTTTCGCCGATGTCGGCTGGACCGACATTCAAGTCACCACCGGCACCACTCAAGTCATTCTTGAGGCGTTGGGGTATGAACCCGTCGTCAATACACTCTCTGTTCCCGTCACTTATGCCGCGCTTAAGAGCAAGGACATTGACGTATTCCTCGGCAATTGGATGCCGTCCATGACGGCCGATATCAAGGCCTATATGGATGACAAGTCGGTCGAAACCATCGGCACCAATCTTGAAGGCGCAGGCTACGGCCTCGTCGTGCCGCAATATGTTGCCGATGCAGGCGTTAAGAGCCTTGCCGACCTTGGTGCCAACAAGGACAAGTTCAATGGCAAAATCTACGGCATTGAAGCCGGTAATGACGGCAACCGCATCATTTCCGAAATGATCGCCAAGCCGGAAAACAAACTCGAAGGCTATGAGATCGTAGAAAGCTCGGAAGCCGGCATGCTGACCGAAGCAGAAAAAGCCATGAAGAACAATGAATGGATCGTCTTCCTCGGCTGGACCCCGCATCCGATCATGGGCGACATGAAAATCGCCTATCTCGATGGCATGGGTGATTCAGGCTTCGGCGCGGCAACAGTCGCAACGAATGTGCGTGCAGGCTATGTTGCGGAATGCCCGAATATCGGAAAGCTCCTCACCAACCTAAAATTCACGCTCGCCATGGAAGGCGCAATGATGGCGCCGGTCTTGAAAGACGGCGCTGATCCAAAGGAAACCGCAAAGGCTTGGCTGAAGGCCAATCCGGATACCGTAAAGCCCTGGCTCGAAGGTGTAACCACCTTTGACGGCGGCGATGCCGCAGCGGCTGTCTCTGCCGCCCTCGCGGGATAATTTATCCTGAGCTTAGTTAAAGGCGGTCGCGGCTAACGGCGACCGCCTTATCATTGGGGAACATTGTCGGGAGGGGAATATGGATCCGGTATCCAAACTGATTGCGGCGTGGAAAATTCCCGTCGGCAAATGGGGCAAGTCCTTCATCGACTTCATCGTCACCTATTTCGACTGGTTCTTCGATGCGCTGTCCGATGGTCTTGGGTGGATTGTCGAGAGCTCGACTTTTCTGCTCCTGCAAATTCCCGCCGTGCTGCTCGCCGTGATGATTGCGGCCCTTGCCTACTGGCTGCAAAAGTCCAAGCCGCTCGCCATCGCTGTGCTTCTCGGCCTGCTCTTCATCATCAACCAGAACCTCTGGAAAGAAACCGTCCAGACACTGGTTCTCGTCGTCGCCGCCACCGCTCTCTCTATGGCAATTGGCGTTCCCATCGGAATCTGGGCGGCGCACAAGCCGCGCGTCTGGCGCATCACGCAGCCAATCCTTGATCTGATGCAGACCATGCCGACCTTCGTTTATCTTATTCCGATCCTCATCCTGTTCGGTCTCGGTGCTGCGCCCGCGCTGATCGTCACCATCATCTTCGCCATGCCCGCCCCGGTGCGCATGACATATCTTGGCATTACTTCTATCCCGAAGCCGATGATCGAAGCGGGTGAAAGTTTTGGCGCGACCAAGCGACAATTGCTCTGGAAAGTCGAACTCCCCG
>JANOYJ010000236.1:0-3627 GCA_031428815.1 Phyllobacterium sp. | reverse complement strand
CGCCGTCAGCAGTACGGCAATTTCGCGCAGAACAAGAACGCCCACCAGATCCACGACAAATATCTCGGCACCAAAATAGCGCAGCTGAAACGCGCCTTGCTGCGCGATAATCGCTCCGATGATAAACGACATCAGAATGATAACGGGCAGCGCACCGACGGCCATACGGTCCAATTGATGAATAATTGCCGCAAATGAGACACCATGACTGCGTCCCAGCTTCATCTGGGCGCCGCGCACTGTCGCGCCGAGAATGTGCATTGAAAGAAACAAGTCCTGTTTCAAGTCAAAAGCAAATTTTCCAACAAAGGCAAAGGCTGACGCGAAACGCGAACGGCCTTCAGTCAACGGATTGCCGTTACCGGTGTCCGGGATTTCTGCAGCGGCCTCGAGTAGAACCCTGTGCTGAGGATTGACACCCGCAAAAACAGGCTTATCACCGTCCACGCCTGTCGCACGCGCCAAGCGTTCGACTAACCATGCGCCAGCGGTGTCCAACTCCGTGACATTGGAAAGATCAATGGTGACGTGACGGCCGATGTTTTTTTCAATGCCGCGCATTTCACTGTCAACAGTCCCGACAGACTTGGTATTCCAAACACCGGACATGTGAATAGTCAGCCGATCACCCTGTTTCTCCATCTGGACAGAAGGAGGTGAGGAAGGCTCGTCACGACCATCTGAGTCTGGCTGTTCTTTTAACATATGCAATTCATAGTCTTCCAACCTTCGCCTGTCACTTATACTTGGATAACTTTCCACGATTCGGATTGGAGTACGCATGAACTTGACGATAGACGTGACGGCAGAAACCTTTCCGATAGCCGGCACATTCACGATCTCACGCAGTTCAAAGACAGAGGCCAAAATCGTTCTGGTAAAGATCTCTGACGGCATAAACGTCGGGCGGGGCGAATGTGTTCCATATGCGCGCTATGGTGAAAGCGTCGAAAGCGTTATGGAAGAAATCGCGCTCGTCTCTCAGCGAATTATTGCCCGGCCTGATCGCACGAATCTACAAACATTTATGAAGGCAGGCGCGGCGCGCAATGCGATTGATTGTGCTCTATGGGACTTCGAGGCCAAACGACTTGGCATTCCTGCACGAAATTCTTTGCGGGTGCGAAATCCTCATCCGCTCATCACCGCATACACGCTGTCGCTTGGAACGCCGGAAGAAATGGCCAATGCCGCCAAAGCTGTATCCCATCGCTCGCTCCTCAAGATGAAAGTCGGCGGCGAAGGTGACTTGGAGCGGGTGAGAGCAGTGGTTGCTTCGGCACCGAATTCAAAGATCATATTGGACGCCAATGAAGGTTGGACCGAGGACAACGTCGTCGCCAATATGGAAGCGGTGGCATTGCTAAACGTCGCGCTCATTGAACAACCGCTGCCGGTCGGCAAGGACGCAATCTTAGGCAAAATCATTCATCCGGTGCCAATTTGTGCCGATGAAAGCGCTCATACCAGTGAGACGCTGGCGGAATTGAAAAGCCGTTATGACGCCGTGAACATTAAGCTCGACAAAACAGGTGGTCTTACCGAAGCCATCAAAATGCGCGATCAGGCCAAAGCTTTGGGCTTTCAGATCATGGTAGGCTGCATGGTTGGCACATCACTGGGTATGGCTCCTGCGGTCCTACTGGCGCAAAAGGCCGAGTTTGTTGACCTTGATGGCCCGTTGTTATTAGCAAGAGACCGCGAAACAGCACTCAGATATGAAGGCTCGTTGGTTTACCCGCCGGAACGCGAACTTTGGGGATAATTATGCTTCCTTAGCATGAAGCCGGGCAAACCAGTAGCCCAGACCGATGCCCCCGAGCGCCACAAACGCCATCACGATAAATCCCTTGCCATGTGTCAGGTCGTAGAGAGGCCCGGAGATAAACATCGTTGCACTCATGATGATGCCATGAACGAATACGGCAAGACCCTGCGCACTACCCGCCTGCTCCTCGGGGACGGCATGTGCCAAATAAGCCTGCTGCGCCAAATATGTCGCGCCAAATGAAAAAGCATGCAACAGTTGCACAACAAAGAAGCCCGCAAAACCCAGGCCAAGATCTCCAATAACTGGAAACATCAGCCAGCGAACCACACTCAATCCACCTGCCACCAATAAGATCACTTCGGGCTTGGCATTGCCGAAAATCCGCCGATAGGATTTGAACAAAACAATTTCCGCAAAAACCGGAACGGCCCAGAGAAAGCCCACCATCTGAGCCGAGATGCCACTGTCTTTCCAATAGATTGAGCCAAAACTGTAAAGGTAACCATGGCTCCCTTGAATGAGCCCCGTGGCGACTAGAAACATCAGAACAGCAGGACGCCGCAGAGATTGCGAACCGGTCGCCATCACGCCCGCATCTGAAAGCCGTCTTCGACGGCCCAAACGCGGCGTGGCAACGGAGGCAATGAGAATTGCCAGAAAGCCAAAAACGATCATCGGTGGAACGGCACCCGACCCGAAATACTGCACGACAAAACCCGCGCCGATATTGACCGCGAGAAATGCCACCGATCCCCACACACGCAGCGACGCGTAGTCAACACCGTATCGGCGCACGCCAGACAGCGCGATGGAATCCGCGAGCGGCACTTGCGGCGACCAAAATGCCGACAAGAGCGACATCAGCACAAGAATTCCAAGAAACGCCAGATCAGCAAATAGGAAGAGCGACAGCACGAAGGACATCGCCGATATGGCAATCATGACATAGGCGCGTTCGGGTGAGCGATCCGCATAAAACGTGACGGGCGGTGTCGCCAGAATTCGGATTAGAACCGGCGTTGACAACAACGTAGATATTTCAACCGATGAAAATCCACTATCCTTCAGCCAGAGCGGAAAGAAAGCCAGATGCACAGCATTTGGAACAAACAACATACCGATCAGAACAGAAAGGCGCAGGTCAAAACCATCCGGTTTGCGCTCGGAAGCCTCTTGTAACGTTGCAGTCATGTGAAACTCAAAATATGGCTCAGCCCTGAACGGGTTGATTTGCTGCGAATCTGGTTCTTGAAGAAGGATTGTTCGCTAACATGACAAGCGCAAAGTTTATACAGCCAATTCCAAAGCGCGTGCTGTTTTCTCGCTGGAAAGCGGAGTCAGTATGCTCTCAAATATGTCGACACAGGCCTTCCACGTAAATCCCGCAAGGCATTTTTCGGGATCAACCCGCCCAAGCGCAAGCGCTCCAAGCGCCGCCGCTCTCAAATCCTCTGACATGACACCCGCCCCGGTAGGACCAATCACATCCAGAGGCCCCGGCACTGGAAATGCGCCAACTGGTAGACCCGAGGCCATAGCCTCAATCAGCACCAGCCCGAAAGTGTCGGTGCGGCTTGGAAACACGAATACATCGGCACCCGCGTAGATTTCCGCCAAAGCCGCCCCTGTCTTCTGGCCAAAGAATACGGCATCCGGAAACTGTTTCTTGAGCTTTTCAAGGTCCGGACCGTCACCGACGATGAGCTTGGTTCCCGGTAGGTCCAGTGACAAAAACGCCGCAAGATTTTTCTCCGGTGCCACACGTCCCACGCAGATGAAGACCGGTTTCTTCAATCCTAAGTCAACTTCTGGCCTTGGATAAAACAGCGTCCGGTCAACACCGCGTGTCCAGACTC